>NZ_JBSRLA010000028.1:0-42316 GCF_055149105.1 Desulfosalsimonas sp.
AATTTCAAACTGTTTGAGGGCGAATGCCCGAGTTTTTGAAATTTCGGCGAAGGCATCGGCTGAATCCGCAAAAAGGCTCAGGAGCGAAAAAAACCCGGCTCCGGCCGAAGGGCTTCCTTCCTCCACGGCACAACTTCCATTGCAGGAGCAGTCAATACAGCAGTGAGGACATAATCTGTTTGTGCGGGGGTTCAAATGCGCCGCGTCGGACAAAATCCGGCCTAGTGCCACCTGAAGACCCGCAAGCCCAGGCCGAAAAATACCGCCCCCATGGCGGCCAGAACGGCCGTGGGCATGGCTGTTTGAGCAAATCCGGCCCCCTCGTTGAACACCGCCCGAAGCCCGTCGAGAAAAATCGTCAGCGGCAGCATCTGAATAAAATCAATGCTCCAGTCCGGAAAATTGTGATAGCTGAAAAAAATCCCGGACAGCACGGCCATGGGCATGACCACCGCATTGACCAGCCCGTTTCCCACCTCGGTGTTGGCCGTGCGGGAACAGGTAAAAATGGCAATGCCGCAAAATGCAATATTTCCTGCAAAAAACAGGGCCGCCAAAGCGCCGATACTTCCCTGGACGGCAATGTCAAATACTATGCAGACAAAGACAAACAGCAACACCGCCTCGATCAGGTTCATCCCGATGCGCACCGCCATGAGGGTCATGAGAAAATGAGATTTTTTCATGGGCGTGGCCACCATCCGGCGCAGCAGCTTTTTTGAGCGCTTGTCAATCATGCCGTAACTGATGCCCCACATACACGACATCATCACGTTCATGCAAATCAAGCCAGGCACCAGAAAATCAATATACCGGGTGCCGGTCACCGTCAGAGGCGAAATTTGGCCCCGGGTGCCTCCACCTGCCTCGGCCCTGCCCTGCACGGCTGATGAAAGCTTTAAATAGGCCAGTTCAGCCTCTGGATTGCGGGGGTCAAAATGATATTGGATCCCTTTGTTTTCCCCCGGGCTTATGACCAGGTTGAGCTTGCCCCGCTTGGTCTGCACCATGGCCGATTGCCAGTCGGTCCGGACAAATTCAAACCGGGTGTTGCCCAGCTGGGTATCCTCCAGGGTCATCTGCCAGGCAGGGCTGTGATTTTCCGGCAAGTCCAGCTTCCCGGCCCTGTTTTCCAGAAAACTTTCCAGAGCTGTGCCATTGCCCGGAATTTCGGCATTGTCCCGGACAACGCCCACCCGGTAGACGGTTTCGCCTTGCTGGGTAAAGGCCAGACCCAGGCCCAGGGAAATGAGAATGGGAAAAACAATCCCCCAGAAAATCACCGCAGGCTCACGAATCACCTCCCGTGCATGGGCGGCAAACAGATGAAAAATCTGGTGCCGGGATAGGATTGGCTCAGTCATGAAGACGCCTTCCTGTCATTTCGGTAAACAAATCATCCAGGGTCTTTCTCCGGCACTCCATGTTTTTCAGATGCAGGCCCCGGGTTTTGAGAAAATCGAGAAAAACCGGAAGCTGTTGCTCAATATCGGAAATGGCCACCGTGCCCCGGCCGGCAACCGGATCCCACTGCACCGCAAACGGGGCGCTTTTCAATTGCTCCGGCCCGGCTTGATCCGGATTGTCAATGGTAAACTCGATAATTTTTTCCGCCCGGGAATCTTCCAGCAGATCCTGCAGACTTCCTTCCCGCAGAACCCTTCCCTGGTCCATGATCTGGATGTGCTCGCAGAGCTTTTCCGCTTCTTCCATATAATGAGTGGTCAGCACCAGGCAGGTGCGGGTGTTTTTTTTCAAATCCAGTAAAATCGACCAGATCTCCCGGCGGGCGTTGGGGTCCAGGCCGGTGGTGGGCTCGTCGAGCAAAAGCACCTGCGGGGCATTGAGCAGTGCGATGCCCAGGGCCAGGCGCTGGCGCTGGCCGCCTGACAGATGCACCACCCGCTGGCTGTGCTTTGCCCCCAGCCCGGACAAGGCCAGAATCTCTTTTACCCGGGCTTTGCCCAGACCGAAAAAGGAAGCAAACATCCGCAAGGTTTCCCATACACTTAACTTGTCCATGAAACGGGTTTCCTGGAGGCAAAGCCCGATGTGCCTGCGCAGGTATTGCTCGTTTCCCTTCCACGGCCTTCCCAGAATCCTGATCTCCCCATGGTCGGGCGCCTGAATGCCCTCGATCATCTCCACCAGGGTGGTTTTGCCCGCACCGTTGGGGCCCAGCAGGGCGGTGAACTGACCGGGGCGGATCCGCAGATCCACACCGTTTACCGCCTTGACCCCGTTGAAGGATTTATACACATCTCTGGCTTCAATAAGCATATTCATTGGTTTTCTTCATCCTGCCGGTGCTCCCCGATTTCCTGAAAATACCGGCGGTACTGCTCTTTGACCATTTTCCGGTAAATATGATAAAAAAACAAACTCATGATTTCGGTTGACTGGCTGCTTTTTTTCCGAAGTTCCCCCCGGGCCATCTGCTCCCAGCCCAGTTCCATGAACCGCTGGACGTTTCTGGCCACCAGGTCCCGGAACAAGTCGGTGAAGTTGCGCAGTTCTGCCGGATCAAAGCCGTCTCTGGGACCGATGCCGATGCCGTCCATGTCCACCAGGAGTTTGCCGATGATCACATCATCCTGGGAGTAATGCGGCTTGCCGTTGCGGTTTTCGCTTGTGATAATCCCCCATTGCTCCATTTTGTCAAGCCATTTTTCACTGATGCCCGTGGCCTCGATAAAGGCCGCACGCCCGGTGACTCCGCCGGAAAGCAGCTGATCCAGGGGCCGGATGTACTCGGAGAGAAACATGAAAGCCGACCGGTCTGCAGGCGACTGCTTGTTGTGCTTTTTCATCAGCTTCTTGATCACGGGTATGGGCAGAAAATAATTTTCCCGAAGGGCCTTTATCAGCCGGACCTGCTCCACGAAGTCCGCTCCGTAATCGGCCTGATTGGTGCCGGTTTTTTCCGGTTTGGGCAGCACGCCCTCGCGGATGTAATAATGGATGGTTTCCTTGGAAACCCCGGTTTTTTTGACCAGTTCGCTGATTTTCACGCCGTGTGTCTCCGATTGCTGATTTTTCCATGCCTGATCTTTTTTATTGACAAAGACGGTCATGGGAGTATTTTGTTTTATTATCGTGTAGCATACTACACGTTTTTTGCAAACATGTTGTCTGCGTTGGCAGTCCGCCGACAGCAGCCGGCATTATTTTGTACCATTACACCCCGAAAGGAACAAATCATTATGGCACAGCAGCTGGCAGACAGAAGAGACATTGATTTTGTCATCTGGGAGCAGATGAACGGCGAGGACCTGCTCAAATATGATCTTTACAGGGATTTCAACCGAAAAGCCTGCGACATGATCATCAACGAGGCCCGCAACCTGGCCATAAAGGAGCTTTTGCCAACCCTCCAGGAAGGCGACCGCCAGGAAGTGCGTTTTGAAAACGGCCAGGTCCGGGTTCCGGACGCTTTTCACCGGGTCCACAAACTGCTGCTGGAAGGCGAATGGGGCAGCCTGGCACCCCCCCCGGAAATGGGCGGCCAGGGTGCGCCGGGACTGGTGGTCTCTGCGGCCAGCGAATATTTCATGGGCGGCAACTGGGCCCTGTATTCCTACACCACCATGGGCAACGGCACCGCGGACATGATCCACAAATACGGCACAGAGGAACAGAAAAAAGCCTATGTGGAAAACCTGGTCTCCGGCAAGTGGGGCGGGACCATGCTGCTCACCGAGCCCGAGGCCGGCTCGGACGTGGGCGCTTTGACCACTTCCGCGGTACGAAATGACGACGGCACCTACAGCCTGACCGGCAACAAAATCTTTATCACCAACGGCGAGCACGACCTGTGCGAAAACATTATCCATCCGGTACTGGCCCGGATTGAGGGCGACCCCGCGGGCAGCAAGGGCATTTCCATTTTCATCGTGCCCAAGCACCTGGTCAACGACGACGGCTCCATAGGTGAGCGAAACGATATCGTGTGCACGGGAACCGAGGAAAAACACGGCATCCATGCAAGCGCCACCTGCAGCATGGCCCTGGGATCAAAGGGCAAGTGCGTCGGCTATCTGCTGGGCGAGGAGCGCAAGGGAATGCGCATCATGTTTAACATGATGAACGGCGCGCGCATGGCAACCGGCCTGCAGGGCCTGGCCTACGCATCCGCAGCCTACATCCAGGCTGTCAATTACGCCCGGCAGCGCGTCCAGGGCCGGGACATGAATGATTATTTCAACCACGAAGCCCCGTCCGTGCCCATTATCAACCACCCGGACGTGCGGCGCATGCTGCTGTGGATGAAATCCTACGTGGACGGAATGCGCAGCCTGTTCTACTATACCGCCTCCTGCCGCACCAAGGCCTCGCTGGCCAAAACAGAAGAAGAACGCGAATTTTTCGACGGCCTCTATGATTTTCTCACCCCGGTGATCAAGGACTACCTGTCGGTTCACGGCCACGAAGTCTGTGTCCAGGCCATCCAGGTCTACGGCGGTGCCGGCTATACCAAGGATTATCCGGTGGAGCAGTACGCAAGGGACTGCAAGATCGCCTCCATTTACGAGGGTACCAGCGGAATCCAGGCCATGGACATGCTCGGCCGCAAGCTGGGCATGAAAAAGGGACAGGTATTCGGCGGACTTCTCGGGGAAATGCAAAAAACCGTGGCTGAGGCCAAAAATCATGAAGAACTGGCCGGCCTGGCCGAAAGGGTGGAAAAGGCGGTCAACCGTTTGGGCAAAACCGCCATGGGCCTTGGCAAAAAAGCCATGTCAGAGGAAATAAAGGTTGCATTCGCCCATTCCTGGCTTTTTCTGGATGTGATCGGAGACGTGCTGCTGGCCTGGATGCTTTTGTGGCGGGCACAAACCGCAGCGGAAAAACTGGCGGGCAAGGTCAGGAAAAAAGACCAGGCATTTTACCAGGGCCAGATCAAAACCGCGGAATTCTATGTCCGCACCGTGCTGCCCCTTGCCATGGGCAAGCTCGAATCCATCAGCGACTGCTCGGCGGCCGCCATTGAAATTGAGGACGCAGGTTTCGGCGGCTTGTAATCATTTAACCCCAGCACAGGAGGAAACCATGTCTGAGGAACTCAATCTTCTGGAAATCAACGACCACATCGCCTGCATCACCATGAACCGTCCCCCGGCCAATGCGTGGAGCCTGGCGGCCATGGAGGATTTTGAAAAAAAGCTCGATGCTGTGGAGTCCGATAAAAACGTCCGGGTGGTGATTTTAACAGGTGCCGGGGACAAATGCTTTTCCGCCGGCTTTGACGTCAAGGACGCGGCCAATTCCGCCAAAACCGGACCCATGGGCCAGAAGCTGTGGCGGCGCATCGATTGTTTCGAAAAACCCTTTATTGCCGCCATAAACGGCCACGCCTTCGGCGGCGGCCTGGAACTGGCCCTTTGCTGTCATTTCCGGGTCATGGCCGACGCACCCAAGGCCCGGGTGGGGCTGACCGAACTCAACCTCGGAATCATTCCGGGGTGGGGCGGCACCCAGCGGCTGATGCGGGAACTGGGCCGGAGCCGGGCACTGGAGATGATTTTGCTGAGCAAGCGCATCACCGCCAAAGAAGCCGCAGAAGCCGGGCTGGTGCACCAGATCGCGGCTCCGGACAAACTCATGGAGCAAACCCGAAGCTTTGCCGTTACCCTGGCCCAGCGGCCTCCGGTGGCCATGGGCTGCGTATTAAAGGCCATGGCAACAGGTATTTATCAGGGCATTGACGCGGGCCTGGAATCTGAAAGCGAAGGCAGCCGGGTTTCCGCCGCCTCCAAGGATGCGGCAGAAGGCTTTACCGCATTTCTGGAAAAACGGCAGCCGGTATTTAAGGGGGAATAAAAAAATATATGAAATAAAAGGCAGGAGATGCTTGCACCGCAGCCGGGAATTGGGGGGCGGCGGCACTGAAATCTGCGGATAATGGCTTGCTTTTTGGGCTTATTTGAGCGATATTAAAAGTTTGACAGCATCTGTTAGCTTTGTTTTCGTTTTGCCAAATTCACTTGCGGAAGCCCTGATGGAAAAAAGCGAAGAAGCCATTCTTGTTGCAGAAGACGTGCCCTCGTCGCGTCATGCCCTGGTCAGTATGCTCAAAAAACAGGGTTTTACCAAAATTTATGAAGCTGAAAACGGACAGCAGGCAATCGATATCCTGCGCAGCCAGGGCATTGACCTTGTGCTGCTCGATATCATGATGCCGGAAATCGACGGTCTTGCAGTGCTCAAGGCCATGAAAGGCGATGCCGGCTTGCGTCTGGTGCCGGTGATCATGATCACGGCCATCGATGACATGGACAGCGCTGTGAAATGCATTGAAATGGGCGCCGAGGACTACCTGATCAAACCGTTTAATCCGGTGATGCTCCGTGCGCGCATCACTGCAAGCCTGGAAAAAAAGCGGCTGCGCGAGATTGAAAAGGAATATCTGCGCATGTACGATTCGGCCACCGGCCTGCCCAACCGGCGATATTTTGTCCAGCGGCTCACTGAACAGCTCCACCGCAGCCAACGGCGCCCTTCCCTTTTTGCCGTACTTGCGGTGCGAATCGGCAAATACCCGGCCATCTTTGAAACCCTGGGCCGGAAAAGCGGGGATCGCTATATCCTGGAGCGCGCCGGCCAGCTCAAACAAATCCTGCCCGATGATGCGGTGATTGCCCGCACAGGAGAGCAGACCTTCGGCGTGATTCTCTTTGACCTGTCGTCCCCTGCAGAGGGCAATGCTGCAGCCAAAACCATTGCCAGCACCCTGGCATGTCCTGTACATCTGGAAGGCCGCGAATTTACGGGCAACATCCAGGTGGGCGTGGCCTACAACGACCCGCCCTATTCAAATGCTGAAACAATGCTCCGGGATGCGGGTCTGGCCGCCGGCCAGGTGGATATCCGGGGCGGATTCAAAATCTTTGACGACAACATTCACCAGGCGGCCATGCGCCGGCTGGAACTGGAACCGGCCCTGCGCCGGGCCCTGGAAAACAATCAGCTGACCATCCATTACCAGCCCATTGTATCGCTTCAAAACGGCGGAATTAAAGGCTATGAAGCACTGGTGCGCTGGCAGCACCCGGAAAAAGGCATCATCATGCCGGATGAATTCATCCGGCTGGCCGAGGAAACCGGTCTGATCATCCCCCTTGGCTCATGGGTCATCCATGAAGTCTGCGATCAGGCGGCACGCTGGCAAAACGACAGCAGCCGGGACAATCACCTGACCATCAGCGTCAATGTCTCGGCCCACCAGTTCACCGAACCGGCCTTTCTCTCGGTGATCCAGTCCGCCCTTCAGAAATCGGGTGTCCACAGCAGTTGCATCAGCCTGGAACTCACCGAGACCGCACTGATCGACAACAGCCAACAGGTCACGGAAGTGCTCGACGAACTGCGCCGGATCAAAGTTCGCACCTCCCTGGATGATTTCGGCACCGGCTACTGCTCGCTTAACTACCTGCACCGGTATCCCTTTGACACCCTGAAAATTGATCAGTCCTTTGTGCGCAACATTGAATCCAACCGCCGCAACCAGGCCATTGTCAGCAGCACCATTGAACTGGCCCACCGACTGGGCATGCAGGTAGTCGCCGAAGGCATTGAAACCGAGTCAGAGGTGGAAACCTTAAAGCAGTTAAACTGCGAGTACGGCCAGGGCTGGTTTTACGGTCAGCCCGCGCTTTCCTGATCCGCCCGGCCAACAGATGAAAGTTTCACACCGGTTGCCACAGCGGAAATCAGACCGGCAATGAGCACCGGAAACAGCAGCATGGCATGGGACACCAGGGAAAACCCGGCAGCCGCATCCTTTTGCACCCCGAAAAGCGCAAGACCAAAAACGCTGCCCGCCTCCCAGATCCCCCAGAAGCCCGGAACAGACGGCAGGACAATAAAGAAACACACAATGATAAACACGGCCATGGTCTGGGAAAACGCCAGTTCCACGGCCGGAAATGCAAATGTGGCCAGATGCAGGGCAAAGGCCTGCAGCAGCCAGATCACCAGGGAATAGCCAAGGCAGAGCACCAGATGCAGGGGCCGCCGGATCATGGACAACCCGGCGCCCACATGATCAATTACGGCCGCAATGGGACGGCTGATTTTTTCTTCGAGTTTGCGGGCCGCATTTGGGCGTTTTGAAAACATACGACCCGGGGCCGCCAGCACAAACGATTTTAGAAGGCGCTGAACCGCGGGCACGCTGATTGCCGCCAGGGCCACTGTGATACCGGCACACACCCGGCTTATATTGTGTGCAATGTTTTCCAGCACCTGCCGGTCCAGCTGCCAGGAGCGGAAACTGATCTCCAGGTTTGGATCAATATGAACAAATGCCATGACCCAGGCAAACAACGCCACCAGGATGATCATGTCAAACATCCGTTCCGCGATCACCGTTGTCATGCCCAGGGAGAAGGGCACGTCATTGCGTTTTTTGATAATCGCAGGCCGGGCCAGTTCCCCGATGCGGCCCGGCAGCACCGTGTTGATCATAAAGGCGATCATCAGGGGGTGATATACCGCAACAAAGGGCAGCTTCCTGGAGGTGCCCAGAATCAGCTGCCATCTGACGGCCCGCATCGCAAAGGAAAGCAGCCCCACGGCCGCTCCGGCTGCCAGCCACTCGTACCGGAGTCCGGCCATGCTCTGGATCAGGTTTTCAAGGGGAACATTTTTAAATGCAAAATAAAACCCCAGCATTGACAGCAAAACGCCGGCAGCCAGGGAAATCCACATATTGCGCTTCATGACAGCTCCGAATCGGCCTGTTATCCCAAAGATAAACACCCATTAACCCAATAAATATAGCGTTTTTTTATGGCGGATGCAAAAATTAACACGTCCCGCCCTTGACATCCGGGGGGAATTTTATATGCTTTTGGCCTTGCATGGCATGCGTCAAAATTCTTTTCAACACCGGGATTTTATCCAAAGGAACAAATCATGGCCGACAGCCTGGACAAGGATTACGAAAAACAGCTTTCACAGCTGCGCCAAAACATTGACCAAACCGATGAAAAGATCATCTCCCTGCTTGCCCGGCGGCAGAAGCAGGTGGAGCAGATCGTTGAGATCAAAAAAAAGCACCACCTGCCCGTCTATCACCCGGCCCGGGAAGAGGACCTGATTTCCGGGCGCCGGGACCAGGCGCGAAAAGCAGGCCTGAATCCGGATTTTGTGGAGGAATTGTTCCGGTCCGTGCTGCGCCGCTCCAGAAAGGAACAAAGCGGGCAGATGCGAAAAAAAGGACTGTACCCCGGGGCGGTGGTGCTCATTGTGGGCGGCTACGGGGAGATGGGGCGGTATTTTGAGGCCTGTTTTTCCGCAGCCGGCTATCAGGTTCGCCTGATGGGCAGACAGGACTGGGAACGGGTGGGACAATTGTGCAAAGATGTGGACCTGGCTGTTGTGTCTGTTCCCATTGAAAAAACCGTTGACACCATCAACGCCCTTGCCCCGCACCTGCCGCCGGATGCCGTTCTCACAGATTTGACCAGCATCAAACAGGTCCCCACCCAAGCCATGACAGCCGCCCACAAGGGCCCGGTCATGGGCCTGCACCCCTTGTTCGGCCCCACCACCTCGTCTCTGGACAAGCAGATCATTGTGGCCTGCCCGGGCCGGAACCCGGAGGCCTGTCAGTGGGTCATAGACCAGTTCACCGCCTGGGGGGCGGTCATTGTGCAGTCCACGCCGGAAGAACATGATGAGATAATGGCGGTGGTCCAGTCCCTGCGGCATTTTGCCACATTTGCCTTCGGCCAGTTCATGGCGCGCAAGCAGGTACCGGTGGCGCGCACCCTGGAATTTTCCAGCCCCATCTACCGCCTGGAACTCGGCATGGTGGGCCGCCTGTTTGCCCAGGATGCGGCCATGTATGCGGAAATCATCTTTGCCTCCCCACAGCGCCGGGAACTGTTAAAAGCCTACATCCAAAACATCAATGACAACCTGGAGATGGTGGAAAAAGGCGACAAGGATCGCTTTATCCGGGAGTTCAACCAAATTGCCGAGTGGTTCGGCCCCTTTGGCGAACAGGCCATCCGGGAAAGTTCCTATCTCATCGACAAACTCATTGAACGGTTTTAAAAAAGGGGGCGGGCTGCGCCCCCTTTTTTCCGGTTAAACCCGGGGTTATTGTTCAACAACGATCGCCCCGGGGGCACACTCCTCTGCGGCCCGGACAACCTTTTGTTCATATTGGCCAGGCACCTCATCAACAGTGACCCGGGCAAGCATTTGATCGTCATCATACTGAAACACTTCCGGGCAGACCTTGGCGCAATTGCCGTCTCCCATGCAAAGATCATAATCGATTCGAACCTTCATCGCCCCTCCTTATAATCATTCTGAATTCAACCGTAAGATTGTCCGGGCGCAAAACGACCGGTTTTGCATGAAAACAATAATGCCGCCGGCCATATTTGTCGACAAAACCGCAGGATTGAAAAAAAAAGCCCGCCTCATAGCCGGCTTTTGCGGGTCCTGGATTACGACGCTTTTTTCTTCTTCGGGGCGATGCGCACGATCCGCGTGGGGCCCTTGACCATGGAGATGGCGTTTTCCGGACAAAACGCGGCGCAAACCCCGCATCCGATGCACAGCTCCTCATTTCTCCGCGCCTTGTCGTCGTCTCCCAGGTAAGCGGCATAGGTGTGACACTCATCCACGCACGTGCCGCATCCCACGCACAGTTCCGGGTCAATGACGGCCAGAAAATTGGTGGCATTGGAAATCGGGGCGATCATGTTTTCCACGGAGTTGCCGCAGCAGCACCGACAACAGTTGCACACGCTTGTCTCATCCTTGCTGATGTCAAAATTGGGATGATAGGCCTTGTGCACCAGGCCGTCGGCCTCTGACTTTTTAAGTATTTCCCGGGCCTCCTGTTTTGAAATCATCCGGGAAAATCCCTGTTCGCTGGTGTAGCGGGCCGATTTGCCGAATGTAAAGCAGGTCTCCCGCAAATCGGTCTGCTTGCAGGGCTGGCCGCTCAAATCCTTGTGATGCCGGCAGAAGCAGTAACCAAGTGCGATTTCGTCAAATTTTTCAATCAGCGCATCCACCTGCTGAGCCGGCAGGATCCGGTCAGCCGATTCCTCCACGGATTCGTCCACCATGATTTTAATGGGTGTGCCCGTGGATTTGTTCTCGGCCATGGGCACGGTGCGGTCCACCGGCGGGGCCTGCATCAACTGGGGCATGAGGCTGTCATAGTTGCTCTGCACGATATCTTCGAGCTCTTCAAACAATTGGTCAAACAGGGCGCTGATCTTCCGGTTGCGCTCGTTGTGCTCGATTTTGCCCATAAACATGTATTCAAAAGTGCCCACATTGAGCAGGGGCAGCAACCGATAGACCATTGTCCCCTTGCGGTTGGGCTGGTTGAAGATAACCCCCCTGGAGGCCAGTTTGTTGGCCTTTTCCACAACCTCGGATTCGGAAAGCCCTGTGGTCTGCTTTAGCTGATCAAGGGTCTGGGACTTGTGATCACTGAAAGCCAGGACAAAATCCAGGTCTTCTTCGCCGAGAAAATATTTCAGCAGCTTGACCAGGGTGTCATTGACCGGCACAGGCGTACCCCCGGCCGAAGAAATGACATGCCCCACCTGCTTGTATTTTTCGTCAATGTTGGCCTCTTGCGTCATAACCGGTTTTTCTCCTTTGGTTTGAATGAATTGCAGTCAATTTTGCCGTGATTTGATCACAAACCGCCTCCTGAGCCATTCCGGCACAGTAAACGGTAATATCCGCATGTTTTTGATAAAGCTCCAGGCGCTCGGCATACAACTGGGCAAAGCTCTGCTCCGGGCGCTTGGCAATGCCCCGGGCACTGAAATCCCCCACCCTTTGCTCCAGGGTGGCCAGATCCGCGTCCAGAAAAACAATGATGCCGTCTGATTTCAAATGCGCCATGGCCGCATCACTGTAAACAGCACTGCCGCCCGTGGCAATCACATGATTTTTGATCTTCAGGCCCAGCAGAAGCGCCTCCTCGATTTTCCGCAGCTCAGCATGGCCCTTTTGATCCACGATCTGCTGCAGGGTCTGATTTTCCGCCGTCTGGATCAAAACATCCGTATCCACAAACGCCCTGGCGGTTTTTTTGGCCAGAATCACGCCCACGGTGCTTTTTCCCGAACCCGGCATGCCAATCAATACGATATTTGAAACTTTTTTGTCCAATACCATTTTCCTGATAAATACTAAAGGCCTGCATTTTCAATTGCGCTTCCGCGGCCGGATCAATTGGAATTTTTCCTTTGCTTGCGGTTTCCGTCCAAAAGCGCATAAACCCGCTGGCCGGAAACTTCCTCGTTTTCGATCAGCGTTTCAGCCAGCTGATCCATGGCCTCTCTGTTGGTTTCCAGGATGTTTTTGGCCTGGGCAAAGGCATGGCTGAGCAGCGCCTCGACCTCCCCGTCCACCTCCTGGGCGGTCATTTCGCTGTATTCACGGGTCTTGGCAAGCTCTTCTCCCAAAAAAACCTCGCCGCCCTGCGAGCCCAGGGCCATGTGTTCGAACCGGCCGCTCATGCCCCATTCCAGGACCATGCGCCTGGCGATCCGGGTGGCGCTCTGCAGGTCATTGGCCGCCCCGCTGGTGGCGGTGTCAAATACCAGCATCTCCGCGGCACGGCCGCCCATCATCACCGAAAGCCGGTCTATTAGGTATTGCTTGTGGTAAATGTATTTCTCCCCTTCCGGGAACTGCTGTGTGGCGCCCATGGCCCGGGTCCTGGGCACGATGGAAACCTTGTGGACCGGATCGGCGTATTTCAGGGATGCCCCCACAACGGCATGGCCGGCCTCGTGATAGGCCACCATCTGTTTTTCCTCCTCTGTCAGGGCCAGTCCCTGGCGCACCAGGCCCATGAGAATCTTGTCCCTGGCCTGTTCAATATCATGATTTTCAATGACCTGAACATATTCTGACTTTAGCAATTTCATCCCCGGACGGCAAGCAATGCATATGTTCTCTACAGTCCCGGGCAGAATCAAATACGGGATATCCTGTATTTTCCCAAAACAACCAAATACGTTATAGATTTACAAATAAGCCTTTTGATTCATTTTTTCACTAAAGATCAACAATCACCAACACAGTCCGGCACGGAGGTGTGTATGCGCTCTGATGAAAAAAAGTGTGGCAGCGGGGTCACCCGGCGTGGATTTATGCAGATCATCGGCACAGGGGCCGTGGGCGCATCTTTTGCCGGCGTGGCCTTGGCCGCCCGGCCAAAGCCGGCGCCCCCGGAAAAGATGATTCCTGCCGAAAACACGGTAAAAATCCGTCTTCATGTCAACGGCGCCAGGCGGGAAGTCCTGGCAGAACCCCGGTGGAACCTGCTCTATGTCCTGCGCGAGGTCATGGGCCTGACCGGCACCAAGGAGGGCTGCAGCCGGGGCGAATGCGGCGCATGCACGGTTCTCATCGACGATATTCCCAGGTACGCCTGCATGACCCTTGCGGTGGAAGCCGAGGGACGCAAAATCACCACAGTGGAGGGGCTGATGAACGGCGAGCAGCTCGGCCCCGTGCAGAGCGCGTTTCTGGAGGAAGACGCCTACCAGTGCGGATACTGCACTCCCGGACAGATCATGTCCGTGGAAGGTCTGCTGCGCAAAAATCCCGACCCCGGCCTGGAAGAAATCCGCACCGCGGTTTCCGGCAATCTTTGCCGGTGCGGAGCATACAAAAACATTTTCCGGGCCGGAAAAAAGGCTGCAAGCCTGAAAACCAAATAAGGGGGGCCCATGGCACAGGATGACAATATCTATTACACCCGGGGCATGGAAGTACCCGAAACACCCGAGCCGGGAGCCGAGCCGGATTTCTGGGAAAAAACCGCAGTGGTGGGAAAGCCTTCCCCGAGGGTTGACGGGTATGAACGGCTAAGCGGCACAGCCGTCTACCCCGCGGATATCAAACTGCCCAACATGATTTACGGCGCCATACTCCGGTGTCCGCACCCCAATGCCCGGGTCAAAAAACTCGATGCCGGCCGGGCCCGTCAAATGCCCGGAGTCAGGGCCTTGATTACCGGGGATTCAGACGAGGCCAAAAATCTGAAATGGCGCTATAATAATTTTACGGCCCCGCTTTTGGATCCGCACTGCCGGTTTGAGGGCGAGGCCGTGGCCGCAGTGGCCGCAGACACCCCCTACCAGGCCCGGGATGCACTGGCGGCAATCGATGTGGAATACGAGGTTTTGCCGCATCTGGCCGATCATGACCGGGCCATGGACGAAAACGCGCCCAAAGTGCACAAAACAGGCAACCTTGTGGGCAAGGATAAATATTCACGCGGTGATGTGGAAAAAGGATTTGACCGGGCAGATGCGGTACTGGAAAGGACTTACCATACCCAGTGCGAACTTCACACCCCCATGGAACTCCATGGATGCGTGGCCAACTGGGAAGGAGACCGCCTTACCATATGGGAATCGAGCCAGGGCGTCTATGCCGTGCAGTCCACCATCTCGGAAGTGCTCGATCTGCCATTTTCCAGGGTCCGGGTGATCGGTCATTACATGGGCGGCGGATTTGGCAGCAAGCTGCAGCCCGGCAAATACACAGTGCTGGCCGCTCTGATGGCCCGTCAGGCCGCCCGTCCGGTCAAAATGACACTCACCCGGGAGGAAACCTATCTGAGCGTGGGCAACCGCCCGGCCAGCACCATGCACCTGAAGGCAGGGGTGAGAAGCGACGGAACCCTGACCGCCCTTGATTTCCGCTGCACAGGCCCGAGCGGGGCATACCCGGCCGGCGGGACATCCCTGATGGACTGGCTGGTCCGGGATCTTTATCAATGCGACAATGTTTCCTGCCGCTCCAACGATGTTTATATCAACGCGGGCCCGGCCAGGCCGTTTCGGGCCCCCGGCCATCCCCAGGGCAGCTGGGCCCTGGAGCAGATGATAGACGAGCTTGCGGAAAAAACCGGCATGGACCCGGTGGATCTGCGGCTGAAAAACATCCCTGAAGTCAGCCAGGCCCGGGGCGGCATGCCCTATACCACCACCGGGCTTCGCAGGTGCATCCTGGAAGGGGCGGAAAAATTCGGCTGGAAAACCGCGGTGGAAAAGGCCCGGCAGCATAACCGATCAAACGGCCATGTAAAGCGCGGGGCCGGCATGGCGGCATGCCTGTGGATCGCCGGGGGCGGAGGGCAGCCCTCAACTGTTGTGATCCGGCTGTTCCGGGACGGATCCATAAACCTCAACATGGGGGCAAGCGATATCGGCACCGGCACCAAGACGATCATGGCCCAGGTGGCTGCCGAGGAACTCGGGGTCAGGCCCGAAATGATCCAGATCGAGCATGCAGATACCGGCACCACCCAGTATGCCACGCCCAGCGGCGGCAGCAAGACCGTACCCACAGAGGCGCCGACCGTGCGCAACGCAGCCCTGGAGGTCAAACGCCGGGTGCTTGAAATGGCCTCCGAGGACCTCGGGGTCCCGGCAGAGGATCTGGACTACACAGGCGCGGAAATCGTTTCCAGAAGCAACAAAGACAAACGGATACAGGTCACCGAGGTCAGCCGCCTGAAAAAACGCGGCGTTGTTATGGGGGTTGGCTACCGCGGGCCCAATCCGGAAAAAAAGACCGTCAACCCGTTCGGCGCCCAGTTCTGCGAGCTGGAAGTCAACCTGAAAACAGGCGAAATCCGGATTTTGCGATTTGTGGCCGCCCATGACAGCGGCCGGGTCATGAACCGGCTCACATACGACAACCAGGTATTCGGCGGCATTGTCATGGGAATCGGTTTTGGCTTAACCGAATTCAGACAGCTCGATGCCCGGCAGACCGGAAAGCTTTGTAACCGCAACTGGCACGACTACAAGCTGCCCACTGCCCTGGACGTGCCCGCGGACATGGAAAGCCTGCCCATTGAAATCGATGATCCGGAAGCCAACAACACCGGTGCCAAGGGTCTGGGGGAACCCGTGACCATACCCACGGCCCCGGCCATTGCAAACGCCCTTTATATGGCCACCGGCATCCGGTTCACCCGGGCTCCGGTCACGCCGATTGAAGTGCGCAGACATCTTGATCTACAAAAGGAGGTATAAACCGTGCTGCCGCATTTTTCATACGTCCGTCCGGAAACCGTCAAGGATACAATCCGGCATTTAAACGCAAAGGGTGCAGCCGTGCATGCCGGTGGCACAGACCTGCTCGGATGCCTGCACGAAGGGATCATGGATGTTGACAAGGTGGTCAGCATCAGCGCCCTTGCCGACCTTTACGAAATCAGGCAGACCAAAGGCGGCGGGCTGTCCATCGGCGCACTGGCCACCATCACCCGGGTGGCCGAAAGCCCCCTGGTCAGGGAGAAATACCCGGGCCTGGCCCGGGGCGCCGCTGAAGTGGCCAGCCCCCAGCTCAGAAACCAGGGCACCCTTGGGGGAAATCTCTGCCAGAAGCCCAGGTGCTGGTATTACCGGGGCGAATTTGCCTGCCTGCGCAAGGGCGGTGATATGTGTTATGCCTTTGACGGAGAAAACCAGTTTCATGCAATATTCGGCCACGACAATATCTGTGCCATCACCCATCCCTCGGATACCGCCCCGCCCCTGGCCGCGCTGGGGGCAAAGGTCAGCACATCCGGCCCGGAAGGCACCAGAAGCATTGAAGTGGAAAAGCTCCACGTGCTGCCCAAACAGGACGTGCAGGCTGAAACCGTGCTCAAACCCGGCGAGCTCATCACCCGCATCGAGCTGCCGCCGCCCGGCGAAAACCTCTACAGCGCATACCGCAAGGTCAGGGCCAGGCGTTCCTGGGACTTTGCCCTTGCCGGGCTGGCCCTGGCCTTTGAAAAAGACGGCGATCAGGTAAAAAACGCCCGGGTGTTTCTCTCCGGGGCCGCGCCGGTGCCATGGCGCAGCCGGGCCGTGGAGCAGGCCATAAACGGACAGCGCCTCGATGATGCAGCCATTGCAGAAGCAGCCGAAGCCGTGGTCCGGGAGGCAGACCCCCTGAGCCAAAACGCCTACAAGCTAAATCTTTTCAAAGGGGTTGTTGAAGAACAATTGCATGCCGCAGCCATGGCGGCATAAACCAAAGCGGGAAGAATCTTGACAGACACAGCGGTATTAGAGGCCCTTTATCAGTACAAGCAGCAGGCCACGGCCTGTGCCCTGGTCATTGTCGTGGACTGCCGGGGATCGGTTCCCGCCGGCCCGGGGTCAAAAATGCTGGTAGCCGAAGACGGACACACCGTGGGCACTGTTGGCGGCGGTGCAATGGAGCAGAAGGCGGCTGAAAAGGCACGGGATTTGATCCGCCGGGGCGGCGGTCCCGAACTGATCCATATGGATCTGACCCAATCGTCGGGCCATGTATGCGGCGGGCAGGTGAGTTTGTATATGGAGCCGGTGCTTCCGGCACCGCGCCTGATCGTATGCGGTGCCGGCCACGTGGGACAGGCTGTCTGCCGGCTGGGGGCGTATGCCGGATTTTGCGTGACCGCAGCCGATGACCGGGAGGATATTTTAAGCCCGGAAAACCTGCCGGATGTCCACCAGGTCAGGGCCTGCGCCTTTGAAGACCTGTTTTCCCAAATCCGGGTGGATGCGGAGACTTTTGTGGTTGTCTGCACCCGGGGCCATGCCCACGATTACACAGTGGTGGAAAATGCGCTGAAAACCCCGGTGCGCTACATCGGCCTGCTGGGCAGCAGGAGCAAAAAGGCGGCGTTTTTTGACAACCTCCGGGCCGCAGGGTTTTCCGATGCGGACCTGAACCGGATTCACACGCCCGTTGGCCTTGATATCGGCGCGAAAACCCCAAGGGAGATCGGATTCAGCATTGTGGGACAACTCATTTCGCAAAGGAGACAAAATGGCTGCAAAAACCGGGATCATACTACTGGCCGCGGGAGCCTCGGGCCGGATGGGCCGGATCAAGCAGCTTCTCCCTGTGCTGGGTGAGCCCGCCATACGATTGTGTCTCAGCCGGATCTGCAATGCCGGCCTGGACCATGTCATCGTGGTGCTCGGCGCAAACCAGGACCGAATACGGCCCGTGATAAAAGACATTGCCGCAGATATTGCGGTCAACCCGGAGCCCGGCAGCCAGATGGCCGAGTCGGTTGCCTGCGGCATGGCGCTGCTGCCAGATGACATAACCGGGGTCATGGTGGCCCTGTGCGATCATCCCCTGGTGGCCCAAAGCACCTATGCCGGTCTTGCCGCACTTCACCGAAAAAACCCGGAATCCATCCTCCTGCCGGTTTACAACCGCCGGGGCGGACACCCCACTGTTTTTCCCGCGCACCTGTGCAGGGCTGCCGCCCCCGGAACCCCGTTAAATGCAGTGGTCCGGGCCAATGCCGACCGGGTTTGCCGAATTGCCGTAAATGACCCGGCAATTGTCCGGGACATGGACACACCTGAAGATTATCAGCAAATGATTGATCTGGCCTCCGGACAGACGGCACAGCAGGCATGAGACCTAAACTGAGCTGCCAAACACGGGCTTTAGCACACAGGTTGCCTTATCTGCTTCTGTTTTGGTGATAATGCAGTTGAACCGATTGGCATCCATGCACATGTAAAAATCCGCCTCAGGCGAGTGGGGATCTTGGGGGTCAAAAAAGCGCAGGGCCGAGGCAGCGGTTTTGAGCTCTTCGGCCATGGGGGCAACATCGGGATTGTCCCCGCAGACAAGTCCCCGGATATACCGGGCGCAAAGCACATCCTCCAGGGCCTCGCTTTTGCCCTCAAACCCGGCGCAGACCAGATAAACGTCATCCGGGCAAGTCCGGACAATATAGCGGGCAACCGCGGCGGCATTGACAAAGCCTGCCGTAATTACGGTTTGTGCACCGCGCGCGGCCAAAAGCGCCTTTGTACCCGCATGGGTGGAATGCACCAGGGTTTTGCCAAAAAGGTCTTTTCCCGCAATCTCTGACGGGGAGTTGCCCAGATCAAAATCCGGGGGCTTTTTGGCGTGGCGCTCTCCCATGAGCAGATAATGCGGGTGGTTCTGCTTCACCGCCCGGGCTGCATCAAGGCTTTCTGCAGCCACAATTTTTTCCGCTCCCTGGTCAAATGCATAACAGGCAACCGAAAAGGCCCTGAACACGTCAATGACAACCGCAAGGCCCCGGGCTTTTTCAGCGCCCCGGGCATAATGAACAATATGAAACTTCATTTCAAAGCCGCCTGCATTCCTCATCTGACAGGGCCGCCTCCACAGGCTCGATATGCACTTCCACATCCAGTATCTCAGGACCCTGGTGCAAAAGCAGGCCTTTGACCTGTTCGGCCACCCGGTGACCCTCATAAACACTCATATCACTGTCAACCACCACGTGCAGATCCACGCAGAGCTGGCTGCCGGAATACCGGGTGCGGATATTGTGCACCTGGCGAACCGCCGGATGGGTCGTTACGATCTGCCGGATCTGTTCGCAAACTTCAGGGGGCGCGCCCTGATCCACCAGTTCCTTAAACCCGGAAGCAATAATGCCGATGGCGGCATAGCAGATCAAAATGGCCACGAAAAATGCAGCCACATGATCGACCAGATGCCACTGCGGGCGGACAAAGGAGACAGCCACGGCAGCAAGCACCGGAACGGAGCTGAATGCATCCAGCCGGTGATGCCAGGCGTTTGCCGCCAGGGCCACGCTATTGACACGCCTGCCGGCCCGCCGGGTCCATTGGTATAAAAACTCCTTGATGACGATTGATACAGCAGCCGCAACCAGGGCAATCATGCGGACGTTATGGGCATGGACCTTGTGCACGGATATGACCGCATCCCAGCCGATGCCGGCTCCGGCCAAAAACAGCATTGCCCCGATAAATATGGAAACCGTTGTCTCCAGGCGTTTGTGGCCGTAAGGGTGGGCAAAATCGGCGGGCCGGGACCAGAAATAAGAACCCAGGATCACGGCCACGTCTGTAACCGTATCCGTGACACTGTGAATCCCGTCTGCCACCAGGGCCTGGCTGTGGCCCAGCCAACCGGCAATCACTTTAAAGGCCGCAAGCAGGATATTGACGCCAAGACCCCACCAGGTCACCCTGCGAACCAGGCCTTCAGACGCCTCATTTGCGTTTTTTGTCATGTCCCGGCCGCTTCTGTTTTTTGCGCTCCTGCACCTGGTTTAACCACTGCTGCTGCTGCCGTTGATATTCCGCCTCGCTCTGGTGCCAGCCGGTATAGTCCGCCTCGGATGTATCCGGGGTTTTTGCGGGCATATTTTTGAAAAACCGGATCAGTTTTTCCACCCGGCTTTCCGTGCCCTTGTCTTTTTGCTGTGTCATATAAGATCACCCGCTGGTGAAAATTTTATGATAAGACAGTCCGAAGCGCCGGGAAAATTCGGCTGCCACCTCTTTTAAGGCAGGGTCAAGATATGAAATGGCTTTGGATTCCACATCTTCAGGCATGCCGAAAAAGGCTTCGGCCACGGCGCCGGCAATGTCGGCCATGGTGTCTGCATCCCCGCCCAAAGACACCGCGTTTCGCACGGCATCCTCCCAGGTCGGGGCTTCAAGAAAGGCAATAATGGACTGGGGCACAGAGCCCTGGCAGGATACGTCAAACCGGTAGGCCCTGCGGATTTCAGCCAATGGGGTCTCCAGGTCATAGGAAAACCGATCGGTGACAAACTCCCGGATCTGGTCTTTTCCCGCCCCGGTTCTGGCCAGAAACACGCCGGCCGCCGCTGCCTGCGCACCCTTGATGCCTTCGGGATGATTGTGGGTGACAGTCGCGCTTTTTTCAGCCTCTGCCAGAACGGTTTCCAGATCATCAAATGCAAATCCCACAGGGCTGACCCGCATGGCTGATCCGTTTCCAAAGCTGTAATAGGGACTGCGCAAGCGCTGTGCAGCCCACTGCATAAAGGACCCCCCGAATCCGGCATGGGGATATTTGTGGAAATATTCGTGGAACTTGTCAATGTAATCCGCGCCGGTTAAAATCGCATCCGCCACAGCCACGGTAAGCACGGTATCGTCGGTAAACGTGCAGCCGCGGGAAAAAAGCGCAAAATCCCGGGTTTTCATTCCCCGGCCTTCATACACCGAACCGATTATATCTCCTGCAATGGCCCCCAGCATATCTGACTCCTCCTGATTGTCAAAAGTATCAGGCGGGGGGGTGCATGTCAAATGCGGGCCGAAGGCCGCAAAAGACCAAAACTATGGCTTTATTTCAATGGGTGTGCCCGCGTCAACCGCCAGCCATGTCTCATCCATGGCCCTGTTGGAAACAGCAATGCAGCCCTCTGTCCAGTTGAAATACTTTGATATGGAGGCCAGCCACCCGGCACTGTTTTTCTGGCCGTGGATCATGATTTCCCCGCCCGGGTCCACACCGGATCGGGCGGCCCGCTTCCGGTCGGCCCGGTTGGGATAGGATATGTGAATGGATTTGTAAAAATCACTGTTTGCGTTTTTGTAATCCAGGACATACCTGCCCTCCGGTGTTTTTCCGTCGCCTTCCTGCAGCTTGTGACCCTGGGGCTCGGGGCCGAAAACCACATGATACTGGTTGATAATTTTGCCGCCGCGCTTGAGATAGAGCTTTGATTCAGACTTGACCACAACCACCATGTCGGCTTTTTCCAGCCCGAAGCCGGCCGCGGGCATGGCAAAAAAAACAACAACCAGGGCAATAGCGCCTGCAATAATTCTCATTAAGGATTCCGTAATATGGCCATATGAATCAGATCCCGGCTATCTGAATTCTTCCGGGATCACGGCCACGGGTATGGCCTCGATTTTGTGGTGGTTTTTCCGGTTTAACGCCCGGTAAAGGGACAGAACCTGTTTCTGGCGCTCGGTAAGGTCCTGCCGCCGGCCGCCGCGTGCGTCAAATTCCATGGCCCATTCCAGTTCATCATAGGTGGCCCCGATCTGGTCCTCATCGCTGCGGCTGTCAGGCCAGAGCCCGTCTGTGGGCGGGGCGGCCATGATCTCTTCTATTACCCCAAGCTGCCGGGCCAGCCGGTAGACCTCGGATTTGTAAAGATCAGCAATGGGGGATATGTCCACGCCGCCGTCACCGTACTTGGTGAAAAAACCGACCCCGAAGTCCTCCACCTTGTTGCCGGTGCCCGCCACCAGCATCCGGTTGTGGGTGGCAAAGGCGTAAAGCGCTGTCATGCGGATCCGGGCCCGGGTGTTGGCCATGGTCAGATGGTCCTGAATGTCCGGGGGCAGGCAGTTTTCAAACGCTTTAAGCACAACGGTGAGATCCGTGGTCTGTCCGGAAACATTTTCATAGTGTTTTTCAAGCCAGTCAACATGCTTTGCCGCAAGGCTTTTCTGCTCCTCGGCCTGCCGGATGGGCATGTTTACAACCATCACAGAAAGCCCGGTTTCAGCGCACAGTGTGGATGTGACCGCAGAATCAATACCGCCGGAAATGCCCACCACAAAACCGTTGACACCTGCGCCTGCGGCATAGTCGCGCAGCCAGCCGACAATATAATCAATGACTTTGCGTGTCTGCATCATCACCTCTGATATGCAATCTATACCCGCCTGTCACGGGCGAAATTTAATTTTCCGTGCCGTCGTCAATGAGGCTTTGCTTGATCTTCTGGTATTCCTGCTCATCAATATGGCCGGCATTTTTGAGCTCAGACAATGCCTGGAGCCGGTATACGAGATCCGCCTGTTTGGGACTGTTTAACAAGGGGGTGGCGGTTTTGGCAGGATCTGCAGCAATCAGATTGCCATCATGGCCGCGGCCCGACTCCGGGCCCCCCTTATACGATACCTTGAAAAGGCCGCCGAAAAAAGACAGCTCCATGGCCTCGCCGGCGGCTTTTTGTTCATAAAAATCCCCTGCCGCAGTATCGCCGGATTGTCTTATTTTCCTGAAAAACCGGACCCCCCATATCACCATCCAGATGCAGAAGCCCAGCACCAGAACCGCCCCGCCGATTAAAATCACATAGCGAAGATCAAAGACCCCCTTGATGAGTACCACCACCACGGCCGCAAACAATGGAATGACAAAAATAGTGGCCACCAGGGCATAAAAAACGCCCAGATGAGAAAGGATAAACTTTTGATCACTGTTGGGCCGACGGCCGAGCATTGTTGTGTCTCAGTTTTGATTATAAAAACAAAAACAATCCCTGTTGCTATGGTTATATTTTTACCATAAATCTCAAAAACAAACCAAAACAAAAACCACGAAGCCGCACAAGGCAGCCGGACAAAATTTTGTCCAAAACCGCCTTGTGCGATTCGTGTTTCAAAGTTCTTGCTGATTACATGCCTACTGCGGTTTATATGATGAAGAGATAGACCCCCCGCTGTAGGAAACCAACTCGAAATCCGGATATGCAGTACCCGCATGTTCAGTAAAATCGAGTCCCTCACGCTCTTCTTCTGCGGAAACCCGCAGGCCCACCACCATATCCACCAGCTTAAACAGGATAAAGGCGACCCCGAAGGTCCAGACAAAGGCGGCGGCAATGCCCAGCACCTGCACGCCGATAATGGCCGCAGAGGTTCCCCCGGTGTTAAAAATGCCCGCGGCCAGCGTTCCCCAGGCACCGTTGACACCGTGCACTGACACTGCGCCCACCGGGTCGTCCACCCGGATTTTTTCAAAAAACAAAACAGACATCACAACAATCACCCCGGCCACTGCCCCGATGACAATCGATGCGGTGGGCGAGACATTGGCGCACCCGGCCGTAATCCCCACCAGGCCCGCCAGGGCGCCGTTTAAGCTCATGCTCACCTCGGGTTTTGAAAACTTGATCCAGGAAGTAAGCATTGCAAACACGGCACCTGCGGATGCGGCCAGGGCCGTATTGACCGCGATCAGGGCCACATCCGTGTTGGCCGCGGTTGTGGAGCCGGCGTTAAACCCGAACCAGCCCATCCAGAGGATAAAAACCCCAAGGCCGGCCAGGGGGATGTTGTGGCCCAGAATCGGCCGGATGGAACCGTCTTTTGCGTACTTGCCCATCCTGGGGCCCAGCACCACGGCCCCGGCAAGCGCGGCCCACCCGCCCACGGAATGCACCACAGTGGAGCCGGCAAAATCGATGAAGCCCATATTTTCCAGCCATCCGCCGCCATCAAGGAGCCCTCCCCAGGCCCAGCTGCCAAACACCGGATAAATCAGGCCGGTGATAAAAATGGTATAAAGGATATAGCCGATAAACCGGGTCCGTTCGGCCATGGCCCCGGAGACAATAGTGGCGGCAGTGGCGGCAAACACGGCCTGGAAGATCCAGAACATCAGCACCCAGGGATCGCCGCCGGGCTCATAACCGCTTAAGAAAAACCCGGAGGTGCCAAACCAGCCCGTGTTCGAGGCCCCAAACATCAGGCCAAAACCCACGGCCCAGAACACCAGCGAACCCATGGAAAAATCCATGAGATTTTTCATCAATATGTTGATGGAATTTTTGGCCCGGGTAAACCCGGCTTCCACCATGGCAAAGCCCGCCTGCATGAAAAAAACGAGAATTGCGCCAACCAGGGTCCATGTGTAATCCGCATGGGTCTGGACCTGGCCGACGGCTGCGTGGTTTGATTCAATTGAAGGGCCGTCGCCGGCAAACGCCGGCAGCAAAGCCGCGGCCCATATCATCGTTGTCCATAGCAATGTTTTCATTCCTGATACCTCCCGGATTCAGTTACAGGTTTTAAAGTTCAGCTTTCAGAAACAGGATGCGCTGACCTGAAAGGCCTTGGCTTTATAACAGCAATTGGCGTGCCATTTATCCTTAAACCTGCCATTAAAAATAAATTATTGATTTTATAGAATATACAAAAAATTTAATCGCGGAAGCCCAAAAAATAAATTACATTTTTGCAATGAAAAAAGAGAAAAATAACAAAATTGTAAATCCTTAGGCACAAAAAAAATGGCACCGTAAAAAGCTTTTTACCGCGCCCGCTGTTGTTGCAGGAAGGAAATCCTGCAGTCGGCGTCAGCTTTTTCGCTCCTGATCGTTTTTGCGGATTCATCAAATGCCTTTGCTTAAAATATACAAATTCGCCCTGCATTCCTCCAACAGTTCAAATTTTCACGCAAAAACGCTCAATGTCGCTTCTAAAGCAGACCCCGCCCTTGGATTTCCTTGGAAGTGCCCCATTTCGCCGGGGGCGAAACCCGAGTTTACAAGTAACTAAAATTATTAGATAAAATTTTAAGTTACTTAGAAGTGTTTCCCCACGGGACCGGGCATGAAAACAATGCTTTTAAAACTTAAATGTGTTGCTCCGGACTCCCTTGGCGTGAAACTTTGCACACAATCGGCCATGATGCCGGCCCGGGGGTGGTTTGCGAGTCGCATTGAGCGCGCAAGCGGTCAGCAGGGAGCAAACCGCCACCGGGCCGGCATCATGCGAAAGTCATAGAACCAGACACGAACAGCAACTTTTTTGATGTTACTTAGAAGTGTCCCCCCGGGCCGCAGCCCAAGACCGAACACTGCAAATAACTTTTTACCGCATGCTTAAAATCTTTGATTTTATTTTTTTGAGCCTTGAGCCTTGAGCCTTGAACCTTGAACCTTGAACCTTGAACGAAGTTATTTAGAAGTCTGATTTCAGATGGCGCCGTAAAAAAAGGGCGGCCCCTGGCAACAGGGGCCGCCCTTTTTTATCCGCCTGCGCTTTTGCGCAGTCAGGAGGGGGGACTAAATGTCGTAATACAGGAAAAACTCGTGGGGATGGGGCCGCAGCTTGATGGCATTGACCTCTTTTTCCATTTTGTACTCAATCCAGCGCTCAACCACATCCTTGGTAAACACATCGCCCTTGAGCAGAAACTCGTGGTCATCTGCAAGGCCCTGCAGGGCTTCTTCAAGGGAGCCCGGGGCGGAATCGATCTGGGCCAGTTCCTCGGGGGGCAGGTCATAGATGTTTTTGTCCATGGGATCGCCCGGATCAATCTTGTTTTCAATCCCGTCGATGACCGCCATAAGAATTGCGGAAAAGGCCAGATACCCGTTGCAGGACGGATCCGGGGTTCTGAACTCAATGCGCTTGGCCTTCGGCGATGCCGAGTACATGGGAATCCGAACCGCGGCACTGCGGTTTCGGCTCGAATAGGCCAGGTTCACCGGCGCCTCGAAACCCGGCACAAGACGCTTATAGGAGTTTGTGGTGGGATTGGTAAACGCGCACAGGGCCTTGCAATGCCTTAAGATCCCGCCAACGGCGTAAAGCGCCTCCTGGGACAGCCCGGCGTACTTGTCGCCGGCAAAAAGGGGATTGCCGTCTCTCCAGATACTGACATGGGTATGCATGCCCGTGCCATTGTCCTCAAATAAGGGCTTTGGCATAAACGTGACCGTCTTGTTGTACTGATGGGCCACATTTTTGAGCACATATTTAAACCACACGAGCTGATCGCCCATTTCCATCAGCGGCTTAAAGCGCATGTCGATTTCTGCCTGGCCGGCGGTGGCCACCTCGTGATGCTGGCATTCCACGTCAATGCCCAGATCCTCTAAGGCCAGCATCATGTCCGTGCGGATGTCCTGGCCCTTGTCCATGGGCGGCACCGGAAAATAGCCTTCCTTGTGGCGCGGCTTGTAGGCCAGGTTGGGATTTTCCTCCCGGCCGGTGTTCCACACGCCCTCTTCTGAATCCACCATGTAGAAGGCCTTGTTTCTCTGGGAGTCGAAGCGCACATCATCAAAGATGAAAAACTCGGCTTCAGGGCCGATAAAGGCCGTATCACCGATACCGCTTTGCTTGAGATAATTCTCAGCCTTCTGGGCCACGTGCCGCGGGTCCCGGGAGTAGGCCTCCCGTGTGACCGGGTCCACGATATTGCCGATCAATACAAGGGTTTTTTCCTCGTAGAAGGGATCGATCTTGGCCGTGGAAGCATCGGGAACAACGAGCATGTCACTTGCGTTGATGGGCTGCCAGCCCCGCAGGCTGGAACCGTCAAACCCGTAGCCGTCCTCAAAGGAGTCCTCGCTCATTTCGCTGACCGGTACGGTAAAATGCTGCCATATGCCGGGAAAATCCATGAACCGGATGTCCACCACCCGGATATTTTCCTGCTGAATCATTTCCAGTACGTCTTTTGCCTGTTTCATTGTCTGTTTCCTCCTCGAATTTTTAATGAATAAAATGCTTTAAAACCCAACAAATGTAAATGCTGTTTTTATATGGCCTCGTTGTCCGCCTCGCCGGTGCGCACCCGGATCACCCCTTCCAGGGGAATCACAAAAATCTTGCCGTCACCGATCTTTCCGGTGTTGGCTGCAGAACGCACCGCGTCGATCACCTCCTGGGCCCGGTCTGCGGGCACCACGATTTCAAGCTTGATTTTGGGCATGAAATCCACGAGATATTCCGCGCCCCGGTAAATCTCCTTGTGGCCTTTCTGGCGGCCATAACCCTTGACCTCGGTGATGGTCATTCCCTGGATGCCGATATCATTTAACGCCTGTCTGACATCGTCGAGTTTAAACGGCTTGATGATGGCTTCTATTTTTTTCATGATTTATCCTCCTGCTGCAAGGTTGATGAGCCTGTAAAAAGTCTTTTTTACAGGCAGTGTTAAGTTTTAAGTGATTAAGTATTAAGTAAAATCAATAAGTTATTTGTTCATTGATTAGCGATTATATCCGATTTGGGCCTTTTTGCGATCCCATCAAGGTTGACTTGACAAAAAATTCTGTTTTTATCTTTTTTACCAAATTTTCTTAACAAAATTATAGAAAGGATCGGTCGGATACAGACGAATTCAGGACAACACTGAAAGCACCTGCCGCCGGATGTCTTGCACCTGGCCGGCATCCTCCACCTTGTTGCCCTGGTCGTCGCGGACATAAAAGACATCCACGACCTGATCAACCTTGGTTGCAATCTTTGCAACCCATATATCCAGACCACTTCTGGTCAGCGCATCCGTAATCCGGTACAAAAGACCGGGAAAATCATAGGCAAAAACTTCAACAATGGTGTAAAAACTGGAACTGTCATTATCAACCACCACCCGGTTGGGCCGGCCGGAGACTTCCTGCTTTGCCGCCCGAACCGGCTTTTTCATCAAAGCCGCACCCAGATCCAGCCGGCCAGCCAAAGCGGCCTCCAGATCCCGTCCGGCCCGCTGCCAGCGCTCGGCCTCAAAGATTTCATCCGGCGGCGGGGTAACGGTGAAAATGTCCAGGGCCACGTTGTTTTTCCAGGTAAAGACCTGGGCATTTAAGACATCAATCCCGCTTAGGGTAAAGACCCCGGAAATTTTGGAAAACAGACCGGGCCGGTCCTTGGCGCAAACCACCACGGTTCGGGTATTGGAGGCCTCATCCGGGCTGATCTCCCATACGTATTCATTGGTTTGCAGCTGCCGGTAAAGGTTTAGATGGGACACGACATCCCGGGCCTCGATATAGAGCAGATACCTGGGCGAAAGAATATTGAGCAAAGAGTCGACATCCGTGTCCGGAAAATCCACGGCCTGGCGCACGTATGTTTTTTTCTTCTCCACCCGGCGCACCGCGCCAGTGGTGGCAAGCTCGCCCTTTTCCAGTATCCGCAAAATCTTTAGAAAAAAATCACGCACCAGGGTGGCGGTCCAGTCGTTCCAGGCCTTGGGGCCCGTGGCCATGGAATCGGCCACGGTCAGCAGGTAAAGCATTTTCAAACGATTGACATGGCCGATCTGCCGGGCTGTGCGGATGGCGGTTTCCTCGTCGTGGATATCGCGGCGGCTGGCGGTTTTGACCAGCAGCAGGTGGTTTTCAATCAAAAAACGGATCAACTCCACTTCTTTGGGACCGTAGCCCAGGCCGGCCACGATATCTTTGGCCATTTGGGCGCCGGTAATGGAGTGCTTTCCCTCGGCCCCTGCCTTGCCGATATCGTGGAGCAGGGCTGCCAAAAGCAGCAGATGTTTGCGTTTTAAACCGTTGTAGACCTTGATGCACAAAGGATCCACCCCATCTGGCGGGCTGTCGCCAAAGGACTTGATAAAATAAACCGTTCGCAGGCTGTGGCGGTCCACGGGATAAAGATGATAGGCATCAAACTGAATCCGGTCCACGATTCCGGCAAACTCGGGGATCAGCCGCACCAGAAACCCGGTTTCCAGCATCTGCTCCAAAACATTGACCGGCTTTGCCGGAGTGAGCAGAATGTTTTCAAACGCCCGGCGAACCGTGGGATCGGCCCGGAATTTGTCGTCTGCCAGGTGGCCGAACTCCCGCACCAGGCGCCCGGCCTCCCGGGTCAGGGGCATGCGGAGCCGGGCGCTGGCCTCAAAAATCCGGATCAGCAGCTCCGGGGACTTGACAATCCGGCTCGAGGATTTGAAATCAAGCCCCCCGCGATTGATTTCAATCCCCGGGATTTCCGGGTGCCGGCGGAATCCAAAGCTGCGACGGGACGGTTTTTCAAATCCGAGCTCAAACAAAAACAACAGGAGCTGTTTTTTGACATATCCCATTTTTGCGTGCAGCTCGCTCATGAGCCGCTCGACCGGCATTTGTCCGTCTTTTTCCTCAAGGCCCATTTCCTCGGCCAGTCTGATCTGGCAGTTGAAATAAAGCTGATCGCACTTGCGGCCGGTAAAGTAATGAAGCCGGTTTCGCACCTTCCATATAAATTCCACGGCCCCTGCCAGGTTTTCATATTCATTGCTGGAAATCGCCCCGTGATATTCCAGATCCCGCAATTCCTTCAAATCAAACCTGATCCGGCCGATCCAGCGCATGGTATGATAATCGCGCAGCCCGCCGGCGCCCTCCTTTAAATTTGGCTCCAGCAGAAAGGCGGAGTCCCCGTAATGATCATGGCGCTGGCGGTTGCGGTCCACCAGGGAGCGGATGATCTTATGCGGGGCCCGGCCAAGCACCCGGTCTCGCACCTGGGCGGTCAAGTCCGCGTATACGGATGAAATTCCGCACAAAAACCGCGCATCCAGCACTGCGGTAAGCACTTCCAGATCCTCTTTGGCCATTTTCACGCATTCACGCAGGGAGCGGATGGCATAGCCCACGTCCAGACCCAGGTCCCACAGGGGATAGACGTATTCCCTGACCAGTTCCTCGGCTTCTTCGGGCACGGATTTTTCAAACAAAAGCAGCAGATCCACGTCTGAAAACACGCATTGCTCGGCACGGCCGTATCCGCCCAGGGCAATGACCGCATACGGATTGCGGTTGATGGCCAGCTGCGGTCCCACCCGGCTGGCGGCAAAGCACTGCCGGAAATAGGCGTCAAACAGCTCTGCATGGGCGCGGATAAACTCAGACGGTTCCCATTCCATGGCTGATGCAAACAGATCCTGCCGGGCCTGTTTTAAAACCATCGCCGGATCGGGTGCCTGTTTTTTTTCTGTGTATGCGGCCAAAATCTTTCCTCCGTTTGCTCTTCTAAAGCAACTTGTATGCCATCCAGGATGATTAAACAAATAAATATTAAAATCAAAATATTATACTCAAAGAAATTTTCACAACCTGAAAAAACCAAAACAAAATTGTCAAATGATCTTACAATTTTGTAAATTGGAATTATTCTATCGGCTATAAAGAAGTATACAGGGGATAAAATGAAAAGCAACAGGGATTCAGGCGAAAATACACAGGGAGGATTGCAGAGCGAATAAGCGGGCGCAGAGGGCTACAGGTTGTTTAACTTTTCAAACAGCTTCTTTTTGCCGCTGACCCCCATTTTTTCATAAACACGGTGCATATAGGTTTTTACCGTGGATTCGGAAAGTTCCAGCTCCAGGGCGGTCTGGCGGTAAGTTTTTCCGGCCAGCACTTTTTTGAGCACCAGATATTCCCGCTCGGATAAAAGCATCCTGAGATACCTGGGCATCTTTTTTTCAACTTCACCCTCACCGGCTGCAGCGTCCGGACGATTCCCGCCTATGGCCGGAACCGGCGCCACCGCCCCCACCTCAGCAACCGCAGTCTGCCCGGGTTTTGATTCTGCCGGGCCCGGGGGTTTAGCCGGAACAGCGCCGGGAATATATCCGTAGCGGCCAAGAAAATAAAGAACCAGCACAGATAGGTTGAGCACAAAATGACCGGTCATGACAATGGCCTCTGTCATGCCTGCAAAATGGCGCCCAATGAGTTCACCTGCGGCAATCCCGGTACAGACCACAGCCAGGCCGATGCCAAAGGCACGCACCGGATCGGCCAGATCCAGCAGAACCGCAATCAATACCAGATCCACCATACCAGTTGCCGCCTGGAGGGCAAACATGCCGGCGTTGACCGGAACCGAGCCCGGACCGGTCTGCATGACGGTAAAAGCCGCCATGCCCAGCACCACCCCGCTTATCAGGGCCAGATCCCGGTTGATGCGAGCGAGCCGGTATGCCCCAAAGACGGCTCCAGCGTAAAAAAGCATCTCAAAGCCCGGCAATGCTGCCTGCTGGTGGTAGGCCGGCATCACAATGACATACATCAGCCCGCATATCACTTTAAACAACAGGATAAACGGCAGCTAATGCCACGGACCGGTTTCATCGGGCAGTTCCGTGGATTCCGGATCAGGCAGGTGCCCGGCAAGCACGGGTATGGCTATCAAAAATACAGCCACTGCCGCAAAAAGCCAAAAACTGTTTAACGGCCACAGCAAAACCGGCAAAACCAACAGGTTGCCAACCACAAGGCCCACGGCTGCGCACAACAGGGGCCTGGGGCTTTGACATAGGGTCACACATGCCGCAATGGCCACCACCGCACCGCTTGCGCCCATACAGGCCAGAATCCAGCTTCCTGCAGAGGGTTTGAAAAAAAGCAGCAGGGTCAGCACAGCAGTAGTCAGGCAGCCGGCCGGCATCAGCCGGGAAAACATCTGCCGGGGGCAGAAAAGTCCGAGCACGATCAAGGCCGCCACATGGATTGGCAGAAAGGCCGCAGAGGCGTTGACGACATCCGCAGCCAGGAGACCGTCCATGGGCACGGAAACCAGCCAAAATACAAAAGCAGCAAAGCACAATACCGGATATGGATACAGGAATTTTTCTGTCATGGCTTTTTTTATCGGATCTTTTTTGAGCGGAGTTTACAAAAAGACGACAAAAAAAGCAAAAAAAACCGGAAAGTTTACAAAACAGCGACTTGAAAAAACAACGGGTTCCTGTTTCTCTGGCTTTTCTGAAAATGCGGTTGCCCGGGGGATCGGAGCCGCGGAAAACATGATTGAAACAAAACAAGAGGAGGGTTGCAGATGAAGTGCAAAGGGATTTTATCGATTTTATCATTGATCGGCGTATTATTGATCAGCGGCATGCTGCCGGCGGGTTCGGCTGCTGCAGAGGAAACATCAGAATCCGGCCTGGACTGGAAAGCCGGCCTCGGCTACCAGGGAATGTGGGTCGGGGGATTTTTAAACGGCATTTCCGCCCGTGCCTGGATAGAGGAAAAATACGGGGTGGAGGCCAACTATTTTTACGGGGATATTGAGACCCGGACTTTTTCGGCTGAACAAACTTTCTCGGGCTATACCGAAAGCTCCGGCAAATCTGACGCGGATCTTTACGTGTTTGAGCTAAAAGCCATGTATGCGCCGGTTGTGCGGGAATACAGCCGTTTCTACGTGGGCGCGGTGGTCAGCCGGGGATCCTTTGATCTGAAGAACACCGGCTATTTTGGCCGTGATTTTGACGATAAAATCTGGGGATACGGTCTTTTTATCGGCAGTGAATGGCATTTTCAGGAATTTCCGGAAATCGGTTTCAACTTTGACGTGGGATACAAGGCCTATCGCTATGATGACCGTTACACAGACCCCGACGACGGGGATTACTTTAAAATGGACCTGGACCTGGAAGGCATTGATGCCACAATCGGGATTCATTATTATTTTTAACCGGCTTTGCTGACCTGCAAATCATATTCCCCCGGCAGGCCGGGGCAAGCCGAAATCCCGGTGCGCCCCGGCTTTTTTTGCAAACAGCGGGAAAAAGCCTGAAAAAAAGCCCGGCTCATTTCAGCGCAGCCCTGCAGGCGGCTGCAAAATCCTCGGGATAGTGGCCGTTGATCCAGCGCAGCTGGGATTCGGAAAACGCACCCGGTGATTCGGGCAGGCGGGGCAGGATCACATAGAACAGACGCTGGCCGTTGTCACCCATGTCCATGCGCCTGGAAACCTCGTAAAAGGTGATCATTTTCGCCCCCATACGGCACAGGGCTTTTGCGGCTTTCAGGATAGCGGCATCCAGGGACCGGCGCATTTCCGTGTCCGCCTCTGCAATATGACCCGCGGGCTTTGCGGCCATGACCTGAAGCTCCCACTGGGAGGTCTGGGCCTTGGGCACAAAAACCATGGCATTTTCATCCCGGTCCACGATCAGGCTCTGCGCACGGTTTTCTGCGCCGTCCATGCGCTGGTTGTTTTCAATGGCCGAAATATAGGCATCAAAAAAGCAGACCCCGGTTTGGGCGAAATATTGGGAAACAAAGGTTTCCACCTGGTCGCCGATGGCATAGGCCGCCATTTGCGGGTCAGTGCCCGGCGCTGCGGCAACTGTTTTCGGGATCATGGCATACTGCTGATGTATCTGCTGGTGGGAGGCATGCAGGCGGTATCCGGACGGGGCATAGTCAAACCCATAGTTCCATCCCCACAGGGTGCGGTTAAACCTCAGATTCCGTCGCTTTTGCTCGTCTTTGAGCAGCTCGAAAATCCGCAGCCGCAGATCTTCGAGCCCATGTTCTTCAATGCCGCGCCTGGATATATTGACCGAAATGCCCAGATCCTGTGCAAGGCGTGCGTATGTGCGCTGATAATACAGATGGCGCATGCCGCGCATGTCCGCAAGGCTCAATCCGGCCGCCGAGTAGCGCACCGCGTCTTCGGCCATGTTGGCCGCATAATGGCCCCAGGCAATGTAGCTGTTGCTGCGAAGATATTCATACACATGGGTTTGCGCGTTTGCACCGCCATATTCACCGACAATTTCGTTTGCGCCCTGAACCCCGGGGCGCAGCACCATGACCTGCCGGTAGATTTCCGGCAGACAGGGATTGTTGGCCAGGGTCTCAAACAGGGTGTTATCATGGACAGACGCCCGGATCCGGCCGTCTGTCCCCTGCCGGTATACCAGTCCGTCCGGACATCCGGTTTGCGGATCAAAAACAAAATCGCAGGCCATACCGGCAAGCGCCATTAAATCTTCCGGATCCGTGCCGGTTTCAGCCAAAGCCAGTTTCAGCGGTCCGGGCAGCGCGCCCAGCATTTGTGCTCTTTGCCTGTCCGAAACCCTGCTGTCCGGCTGCCACGCAGACAAAACAGAACCAAAGGATACCGGTTCGGATTCGGGCAGGCGGATCAGGGAGACCGGATCCTTTGCATTTTCATCCGCCCACCGGGTGTTGATATAGGTCACCCCGCGGAAGGCAAAAGCATTGGGCACCTCAAAAACCTTGTCTGCAGCCGGCACATCCACGTCTTGTTCCGGAAAGTTGGCTTCATTGGCAAGGGGCCCATTGTCAGCCAATACGCCAAGCTGCATCCGGCGGTCTTTCGGCCGGAAATTTTTTACTGAAAACGCCGGCGCATGGATGCCGTAAACAAAAGATCCCTCAGGTGAAACACAGGTACGCATATATCCTTCCTTATAGTAAAAATCAGACCGCAAGCCGGTTTTCACAAACCCTGCCAATGCCGCTGCCCGCCGAAAGAAACAGTGAGCCGACGGCAAACCCAATATCCTGCACTGACAGATTTAAAAGGCACCCCGGGCGTTGTCAAGGCGGATCACGCAAATCCGTCTTGACATTTGTGCCCCAGAAGAGGAAATTATTATTGAATAAACAGACAACAGACGGGCCATAACGCCGGAAATGCCCGGCAGCAGGCAACCCAAAGGAGCACTGGCATGCAAACACCAGCGGAACTCGATACATTTCTCCGACAATGGACCTCGGATCCAAACGGCTGCCGGGAAATTTTTCTGCAGTTTCAGTCCCGCATCCAGGCGCATTCCGATATCACGATCGTTTTTGTGGACCGGCCCGGGCTCACCTATTCCCTTCGGGCAACGCGTATCGGTCAGGATCGGCCCCTGTTTGTTCTCATGGATGTCATTGATGAGAATCCCAGATGGCTTTCGGTCTGTTTTTACGGGGACTTGATCACAGATCCCGAAGAATACGGGGACCTGGTACCCGAAGGACTCATGGGTGAAGACGGCTATTGCTTTGACCTGGAGGAAAATGATCCGGATCTTGTGGAATATATCGGCAAGCGGCTGGATGAGGCCTATGAGAACGCTTCCGGATAAGCCAGCAGCCTGCTCCGGGTATTGATTAATTAAAGGAAGAACCATGCACGGCAATTTGCTCAAAAAAATTGGAACGCTATGCGTCATCTGTTTTCTGGCGGCCGCCTGTGCCACGGTTCCGATCACCGGCCGCCGCCAGGTCAGCCTGATCCCCGCAGATACGATTGTTTCCATGAGCTATCAGCAATATGACGAATTTCTGGCCGAACATGAACCGGTCCGGGACACTGAAGAGGCTGCAATGGTCCGGAATGTAGGGCGCGACATTGCCGATGCTGTGGAGACCTACATGCGGCAAAACGGCATGGAAGACCAATTGCAGCACTATGACTGGGAGTTTCAGCTGGTGGAAGATGAAGCGGTCAATGCCTGGTGCATGCCCGGGGGCAAGGTGGTTGTATATTCAGGCATTCTGCCCGTAGCCAGGGGCAAAGAGGGGCTGGCCGTGGTCATGGGCCATGAGATCGCCCATGCCGTGGCCAACCACGGAAACGAGCGCATGAGCCAGGGCATGCTGGCCCAGATGGGCGGCATTGCCCTTTCCGAAGCGTTACAAACCCACCCGGCCACCACCCGGCAACTCTGGATGACGGCTTACGGGGTTGGCACACAGGTGGGCCTGATGCTGCCCTATAGCCGTCTTCATGAAAAGGAGGCCGACCGGCTCGGCCTGATCTTCATGGCCATGGCCGGCTATGACCCGCGGGTGGCAGAAGATTTCTGGACCCGGATGGCCGGGCAGAAAGAAGGCGGGGCCCCTCCGGAATTTTTAAGTACCCACCCGGCAGATGATACCCGCATCGCCAACATCCGGCGCCTGATCCCCGAGGCCATGCAGTACTACAGGCGGAGCCAATGATCAACGTAGCCCTGGTTACCCTGGAAAAGGCCCATATCATCACTTACCGGCATAACAGCCAAAAACCCCGATCCTGACCCCGACTTTTATCCTGCGTGCTGCTTGCATGTTTTCGGATTGACAATCTGCACTCAATCTATATATTATAATTTAACGATTTATCCAGCACTGCAAAACGGAGCGACGGCAGATGAAAAAATTCACGAAAGTAATGAAAGCCCTTTCCGATCCCAGCCGTGTCAAGATTTTAAAAATGCTGCAGCGCAAGCAGATGTGCGTCTGCGAGATCCAAAATGCCCTGGGCATTGCCCAGTCCACGGCCAGCAAACATTTAAAAATCCTGGAGGAAGCCGGGCTGACCACCTATAAAAAAGACGGTCTCTGGGTCAACTACACCCTGGCCGACGGCTCTGACAGTCCCTATGCCGCCGCAATGCTCGGCAACATCCGACACTGGCTGGAAGATGAAGAAGAAATTGCCGACCTCAGCAAGCAGATTTTTGATATCCGGCGCGAAGACATCTGCCGGGCCAAAGACCGCCAGAATCAGCGGAACAAACCATGAGGCTGCCGGAAAATCCACAAACAGCATCCTCTATTCATTGGACAGACATTATCTCATTTAAATCTGATGCAGAAAGGATTTAACATGAATCCGCAACAAACAGGTACCTGGCTCAGAATTGCAGGTGCGGCACTTGCAATACCAGCTCTTTTGCTTGTATTTACAGCAGAGACTGTCTTTTGCCAGTCACCGGGCCAAACCGTTGAAAAAAAATACCCGGGACTGGTCAGCGGCGTTCTCAAATACGCCCGCCTGGCTTCCATGGATGAGCAGATGCTTTTCCAATCAGATAAAGTGACAATCAATCAGGCCGGGCTGACCAGGCAACTCAATGCCATGGATGATGCAACCCGTTCACAACTGGAAAAAAATCTGCTGTTTTTCCTGGACCAGGAAGCAACCCGGGCGATCCTGGAAAACGAGGCGGAAAAAGCCGGGTTTGCATCCAGGGATCTAAGCGATGGGGAAAATCTCCAGGCCTTTTTGGAGCACAAGGCCGAAACAATCAAGGTAACTGAAATTGAAGCCCGCAAATTCTATCAGGAAAACAAAGACATCGTCAATCAAGCGCCTTTTCAACAGGTCAGAGATGCCATTCACGACTATCTGATTCAGCGAAAAAAGCAGCAATTCATTTCAGATTATATCGATGAAGTGGCCGCAAAAACCGACATGCAGGTAAACAAGCAGTGGGTGCAAAAGCAGAGCCGTATTGCCATGGACAACCCCGTGGACAAAGCCCGGAACTCAGGCTTGCCCACAATGGTTGAATTCGGAGCCGACGGTTGTGCCCCCTGCGACAGGATGCAGCCCATACTGGATCAAATGCGCAAAGATTATCCGGACAGTCTCAACGTGGTATTCGTGCATGTGGGAGAAGATCAGATGCTGGCAGCCCGCTTCGGTGTCCGGTCAATTCCGGTACAGGTGTTCTACGATGCAGACGGAAAAGAAGTATTGCGGCACACGGGGTTTTTGCCCAAAGAAAAAGTTTACAGCCAACTGTCCAGAATGGGGGTGGGCCCCCAGCCCTCAGAGGCGTTTGCCATCGGCGGAGGACCGGTTGAAATTCTTCTTTTCACAGACTATTTTTGCCCGCCATGTAAGGACATCGAGCCCTATCTTGAAAATACACTGCCCGAACTGGTGTCTTCAGGAGCAAAAGTGACCTTTGTGGATGCCCCCTTCAGCCGGAAATCCACTTTGTATTCCCGTTATTTTCTTTATGCGGCCGAAGCGGCTTCTTCGCCTGAATCCATCATACACGCAAGAAGCGTGCTGTTTGACCTGGCGGAAAAAGACAAAATTGAATCCGAGCCGGACATGGTTAAGGCGCTGAAAGAAAACAGCGTGGATATCGAGCTTGTCGATACCCAGCCGCTGATCGACCAGTGGAAAAAACTCATGGAGACCCATGATCTCCGCAGCACCCCGACCTGCATAATTATCCGGCCCGGCAAAGAACCCCGGCAATACAGGGGCGGCAAAGCCATACCAGAGGCGCTGGGACGACTGCTTGATGAAATGTCATCAAAATAATTGAAAGCTGCGTGCTGACACAATGGGAGATAACAACCGGCAAAATCTGAAAAAGGCTTTTTGGCAGGCGGGCGCTGTTGTTGCCGCGGCAAGCCTTATGGCCTTTGCGGTCAATCATTATTTCCGGGAAGACGGCATTGCTGTAATCGCAGACTGGTCCCCTTCCGCCCGGCTGGAAGCCGCAACAGACCAGGGAGATATAACAATATCAGCTCACCGGGCAGCGGCTTTCCATAAATCCGGCAAGACCGTTTTTATTGACACCCGTGTTGCCAAGGCATTTTCCGAAGGCCGCATTGCCGGAGCGATCAACATCCCGAAGCATGATGTATTCGGGCATCTGGAAACCCTCATGGAAGCGGTACCGGATAAAAACAAAATTATTGTCGTCTATTGCCAAAAAGCGCCCTGCTCCCTGAGCCGGGAACTGGTGCGGATGCTCAAAAACATGGGCTATGCAAACGCCCGGGTCCTGGAAAAAGGCTGGGACCGGTGGAAGGATCTGGGATATCCAGCGGGTGCGGGTTGAGCAAGGGCGGCGGCCATCAGGATTCTGATTACAGGGCCGATAATCTGATCCAAAAGGGAACCACACGAATCAACCGGTAAAAATCTGCCGATTAATGCAAAAATTTATTGGACACGCAATTTTTTCAAACATGCCGCATCTTTTCCGTCAAGAATGAAAGAAAAAGGGTTAACCAGATTTCGTATTTAAAGGGGTTTTTGGAAGAACCTGGAAAAGAAAGGCACGGGTTTGACCGACAGAAGATGTTTCAAACATTAAAACCGTTGCCGGCTATGTTTCACTTTCGGGGGCTGTAATGCCCAGCTTTTTCATTCTCCGCCACAGGGTGCTCCGGCTGATGCCGAGTGCCTGTGCGGCCTTTTCCCGGCCGCTGGCACATTGCTGCAAAACCGCCCGGATCTTTTCGGCTTCCTTCTTCTGCTCTTCTGTGAGCCGCGGGGGATGAAACGCTTTATCCTTAATCAGGCTGCCGGGCAGATGCTCCGACCGGATGACCGAGCCCTTGCAGGCGATAAAGGCAAATTCAATGGCGTTTTCCAGCTCGCGCACATTTCCGGGAAACGGGTATTCCATGAGCACCTGCAGGGCCTGGGTGCTGATGTCCCGGATATTTCTCCCCTTGCTTCGATTGAACTTCTCAATAAAACGATACACCAGCAGGGGGATGTCCTCGGTTCTCTCCCGCAAGGGGGGCAGCTCCAGGGCAACCACGTTTAAGCGGTAAAACAGATCTTCCCTGAACCGTCCGCCGGCGACCCGGTCACTGAGAGCAATGTTGGCCGCGGCAATGATCCGGAAATCGGATTTTCGGGTCCGGGTCCCGCCCACCGGGATGAATTCTTTCTGCTCCAGGATCCGAAGCAGGTCTGACTGAAAAGCAAACGACGTGCTCCCGATTTCATCGAGAAACAAGGTTCCCTTGTCGGCTGAACGAAAGTAGCCGGACTTATCCCGGTCTGCACCGGTAAACGCCCCTTTGACATGGCCGAAAAGTTCGGACTCGATAAGCCCTTCCGGCATTGCCGCACAATTGACCGCAACAAACGGGCCCTTGCTTCTTTGGCTCAGGTTGTGAATGGCCCGGGCCACCAGCTCTTTTCCGGTGCCGGTGGGGCCCTGGATCAAAACCGCGCTGTCGCTTTCTGCGATATCCGGTAGAAAAGACAGGATCTTTTGCATTTGCGGACTCTTGCCCGCAATGTCTTCTTTTACATATTGCCTGTCAATCCGGCGCCGGAGTTCCTGTATATCCGAAAGATCCCGGAAGGTCTCCACGCCCCCGATAACCCGGCCCCCGGCATCGCAAAGCAGATTTGTGCTGAGACTGATGGGCTTTTCTTCCCCGCCTCTGGTGATAATCCGGGCGGAAATGTCGATCTGCGGCGCTTTGTCGGTAAGCGTTTTTTCCAGAGCGCAATTTTTTGCACAGATATCGGCCCGGAAAACATCAAAGCAGAACTGGCCGACGGCTTCTTCCTGGGTAAAACCGGTAATGCTTTCAGCCGCCCGGTTAAAGGACGTGATCCGCTTTTGCGTATCTATGGTGAAAACCCCGTCGCTGATGCTTTCCAGAATGGCACAGCACGGAGAGCGGACCACCGAAGTGATATCACAGAAAACGCCAGGGTTTTTCTCCCCAAAGCTGCCGTCGGTCTTTTTCCGAGCGTTTTTCATACAATACGCCTTCAAATCGAAAGGTTATTATTATGGATGTTTGCCAAAAACAGACTTAAGAACCGAAAAAAATAAACATATTGAAAAAAAACCAGTGTGTCAAAGCGGTCGTGGCCAAGATGCGCCCCCTTTTCAGATGGTTTCATCCGCCTTGCACATAGGCTGCGGTTGTTTCAAATGACCGGGCAGCCAACGGCAGCATCTGGTCTGCATTCAGGACAACGGCATAAGCAAGGTAGAATCTCACAAACTCGCACCCTTCCGGACGGCGCATGGAACGGTAATTTCAGATCAGACTTGACACCACAGAATACTATTTATATATTATGATATAACGATTTAATATTGCATCCCTGCATACAGATCCAGCAGAAGGCCGATATAAAGGAAATGGACATGAAATAAAGACTTGAACCTGGCCGGCAGATTGTTATATTCTGTTTTAACGAAACATGAATCCGGTCGCAATCTGAACCGGATGCACAATATCCATTTTCAAGCAAAAGGAGTGTCATTATGGAAATCAAAGTATTGGGCCCGGGATGCCCGAAATGCCAGCAAACAGAGGAAAACGTAAAGCAGGCAGTGGCCGAGGCCGGTGTTGAGGCAGATGTTGAAAAAGTCACTGACACCATGAAGATCGCCGGCTACGGGGTATTTGGCACACCGGCCGTGGTGGTGGACGGAGAGGTCAAGGTCGTAGGCAAAATCCCCACAAAAGACGATGTCCTCAAATGGATTAAATAGAAAAGACCCGCCGGGGGGTAAAATGCTGCTGCAATCCTATACCAAAACCATATTCCGGCCGGAATGCAATCCGAGTTTCCAATCCGTGCACTGCATCGCCCGGCTGGATCAGGATATCTCGGCCGCCCTGCCCTACCTGAATGCTGAACTGGGCGGCAACCAGTATTTCAGGGAACCCCCGGCAGTCATGCTCCACGCGCACGGCAAGATCATCAAAGTGGGCGGCACCGAAATCGCCATCAATGCCCTGGCTGACGAGGCTGAAGCCGAAAAGATCCTGCAATGGCTTAAAAACGAGATCAACCGGGTCTGGACGGAAAAAGATACCATCACCCCCAGCGAAGAGGGCCGGAAAAAGCCGCAGGTATTTGAGATCTTAAAGCTGCTGCCCAAAACCAACTGCAGAAAATGCGGCCTTCCCACCTGCATGGTCTTTGCCGCCCAGGCGGCGGAAGGTGGCCGCGGGGTTTGTGATTGCACGGAACTGGCCCCGGAAAGCAAAGAAAGGCTGGATGCCTATCTTGCAGAATTTACCTTTGAATAAGGCTTCTGACATGGTTCCGCACATCAAGCATATACTTTATGCAACCGACCTTTCCGACGGGGCCCGCAGGGCCATGGGATATGCCGTGGCCCTGGCAAACGCCATGTCAGCATCCCTTACAGTGGTCCATGTTATTAAGGAGACCTCTCCCAATGCAGAGCTGCTGATCCAGGCATTTCTGGGCTACAGCAGCAAAGAGGAGGTAAAGCAGAAAAGCCGGGCCCAGATCACTGAAGAAATAAAAGAACGCCTTGGGCAAATGTGCGGCGAACTCGGCTGCCAGCTGCCGGACTGCCGGTTTTCCCTTGCCGATGTCATTGTGGAATTCGGCCGGCCCCGGGAGACCCTTCTCAATTATGTTGAAACCGGCAATTACGATTGTCTGGTAATGGGCCGCCAAGATTACGGATTTATTGAAAGCGCCATTACGGGACTTTCTTCAAAAAACCTGCTCAGACACAGCCCTGTACCGGTTTTTTTGGTACCCATGCCCCCCGGCACCGAATCTGTGCCGGTTGCGGAGAAACAAGAATAACCTGTCAGGGTTTGATGGTGCCGTAAAAAGTCCTGAAACGGATATCACCGTCAACCACTAAAGAGACAACTTATTGATTTTACTTAATACTTAATCACTTAAAACTTAACACTGCCTGTAAAAAAGACTTTTTA
>NZ_JBSRLA010000029.1:0-40526 GCF_055149105.1 Desulfosalsimonas sp.
AGATGGCGCTGTAAAAAGTTCAAGATCAAGGCTTGCGCGATTTCGAAGAATGCAGCGTACTTATCCGTACGTGAAATTCTGAGAAATCGCGCGTAACGCTGATATTGGACTTTTTACAGCGCCATCATCATTTCCTGTGCTCCCGGAGGTTGAGCGGCCCCTGGGAAAGAAAATTTTCCACAAGGGCAAATCCGTTTTGTGTCATAAAACTTTCCGGATGAAACTGCACACCAAAAAGCCGCCGCTCCTGATCGGCAATGCCCATGATCACGCCGCTGCGGGTCCAGGCGCAGGCCCGCAGACCACGGCCCCGGCCGTCAATGACCAGGGAGTGATACCGGGTTGCGGTAAACGGGGACGCGATGTTTTCAAACACGCCCGTGCGGTCATGAAATATGCGGCTGGTCTTTCCATGCACGGGCACGGAAGCCCGGAGGGTCTTTCCCCCGAAAGCCGCGTTGATGCACTGCATGCCCAGACATACGCCCAGCACCGGAATCCGGCCGGCAAAGGACCGGATCGCTTCCACGCTGACGCCGGCCTGCTCCGGGGCCCGGGGACCCGGGCTGATAAGCAGGTAATCGGGCCTGTGTGCAGGGATCTGCTCAACAGTGATGCAGTCGGCCCGGAACACGGAAATGTCCAGGTCATAGCACATAAACATCTGCACCAGGTTGTGGGTAAAGGAATCATAATTGTCAATTACCAGCAGTCCGGCCATGATTTGCCTGCCTCCAATAAAAAAACGCCACCCGGATGAGCCTGGGTGGCGTCTGCCTAGAGCATAACTCATATACTAGTGCCTGAATGAAAACCGTCTTTTCCGCCAATCTCTGCGTCCGGCTCAAATTTTAATCCTCAAAATACGTCGAGTATTCCTGCGGTTAAAATCTTCGCCGTCCTTGACCTTGACGAAAAATCCTGGTTTTCATTCGGGCACTATACTATCAAGAACATCAATCTTAGACGGTTTTATACAACAAAACCCACGGCGTTTCAATACCAATTGCCCGCAGAAACGGTTCATCTTTCATAGACTCCTGAGTTTTCAAACAAATTTGTCCTCTTGACAACCCTTTGGTTTCTGCATATTGTTTTAGCAAATCAAAGGCCGGCAACCCTTGGAAAAAAGGTTTCCGGTGCCACGGCGTGATCCAGAAAAGCAGAAACCCGATGTGATCTGCCATTTGTGCAAAAAAGACCTGGCAAGGGCGAACGCGGCGTGTCGGTGAACACGCTTTTTTATTTGAATTCCCCAAAAAACCGATTTTGCAGCGGTTGCCTGCGCAGGACGACGCATTATGACTTTGTCAACAGCCCAAAAACTTCAACACTTGATGGAGCAGTTTTCCGGCTCCGACCATGTACTGGTATTAATCAATGCGGATCCGGATGCCATCGCCAGCGCCATGGCCCTGAAGCGGATATTGTGGCGCAGGGTCACCCGGCTGACCCTGTCGAATATCAATACCATCACCCGGCCCGATAACATGGCCATGATCCGGCTGCTGGACGTCACGCTCATCCACGTCACCAAGATTACCCCGAATGAATTCAACAAGGTGGTGCTGCTCGACTCCCAGCCGTCTCACAACGAGAGCTTCAGAGAGTTTAAGTTCAACGTAATCATCGACCATCACGAACCCGACAGCTATGATGCCCCGTTTAAGGATGTCCGGCCCGAATACGGCGCAACGGCCAGCATCATGACCGAATACCTGAAAACCGCCAAGATCAAACCTTCGGACAAGCTTGCCACGGCTTTGTTCCACGGGATCAAGACAGATACCAACAATTTCGAACGCATGGCCACCAATGCCGATATCCAGGCGTTTCAGTTTTTGTTCCGGCACGCCAACATCCACCTGGCCCGGCGCATTGAGCAGGTGGACCTGCGCATGGGTTTTCTGGATTATTTCAAGCAGGCCATATCGGAAAAAACAGTGGCAGACGACCGCATCTGCGTGCACCTGGGAAACGTGGAAACCCCGGACATATGCGTGTTGATCGCTGATTTTTTCATGCGGGTCAATACCGTGACCTGGAGCATTGTCTCCGGGCTCTGCGAGGGGCGCCTGATTATCGTACTGAGAAACGACGGGCTTCGAAAGGATGCAGGGGGGGTGGCGGCAAAGCAGTTCGGCCGGTTCGGTACCGCAGGCGGGCACAAAAGCATGGCCAGGGCTGAAATCCCTGTGGAAACGTTAAGGGAAAATGTTGAAAACCTGGAAAAGGACACGGTTAAACAATGGATCCTTGAGCGCATCAACGCGGTATTTGACCAGTGCCAAAAACAAAAAACCGACGCATCGTCTTAAAAAGCAATGAAATATGAAAAAATATTATCCTGCTTACATTGATATTCAAAACCGGAAATGCCTGGTTGTGGGCGGCGGCGCCGTGGCCGTGCGAAAGGTCAGGGGCCTGCTGGACTGCGGCGCCATTGTGACCGTGGTCAGCCCGGAATTTCACCCGGATTTTCAGCAAATCGATGAATCCCTGCCCCTGCGCGTGATCCGGCGCTCCTACCAGACAACGGATCTGGAGGACAAGTTTCTGGTCATCGGCGCCACCAACGATGAGACATTAAACCGCCGGGTCAGCGCAGACGCCCAAAGCCGCAATATTTTGTGCAATATCGCGGATGTGCCCGATGCCTGCAGTTTTATCCTGCCGGCAGTGGTACGCCGGGGCGATCTGTCCATTGCCGTTTCCACCTCCGGCAAAAGCCCGGCTTTTGCAAAGCATTTGCGAAAACAGCTTGAAAAGCAGTTCGGAGAGGAATATACCACATTTCTCGGGCTCATGGGCGCCATCCGGCAAAAGCTGCTGGCTGCCGAGCACGCACCCGAGGCGCACAAGCCCCTGTTTGAAAAACTCATTGACAACGGCCTGCTCGACATGATCCACAACAGGGACAAACAAGCCATCAACCGGCTGCTCCATGAAGTGCTGGGAGACGATTTTGATTATGACGCGCTTCTGGAAACCGGCTGCCGTCAGCAGGAACAATGACCCCGGCGTTGACCGGCCAACACCAGGCAGGTGCCTGTAATGAGGGATAGATGAATTATGCACTGCTTCCGGCCATTTGCTGCTATCTGACCGGATCCGCCGCATATGCCGGGTTTTTGTTCCGGCAGAAAAACGGTTACAATCAACTGGCCTACGCCCTGGTCACCGCCGGGTTTGTCATCCACACCCTGCTGCTGGCAGAAGCGATTTTGCGGGAAGGGACGATACCCGTGCGCAACCTCCACGAAACCCTGTGGTTTGCCGCATGGACCCTGGCTTTCGTGTTTCTGGTGCTGTGGTGGAAAAGCCGCCTGAAAATCCTCGGCGTATTTGCCGCCCCCCTGATCACCCTGGTGGCGGCAGCTGCCTTTTTTGTCCCGGATACCGCCGCTGATATCGAAACATCCCTGACCGGGTTCTGGCTCATTATCCACGTGGTGGTCATTTTTATCGGCGAGGCCTGCCTGGCCCTGGCCTGTGCCGCAGGTGTGCTGTATTTGATCCAGGAGCGCAACATCAAGTTCAAAAAGCACCGGTTTTTCTTCAGGCGCCTGCCCTCCCTGGAACTGCTGGACAACACGGGATATCAGTTTATTATCATCGGCTTTACCGCCCTGACCGTGGGGTTGATCACCGGGTTTGTCTATGCCCATTCCGTGTGGGGGCATTTCTGGAGCGGGGATCCCAAGGAGGTCTGGTCCGGCATTACCTGGCTGATCTATGCCGCCCTTCTCCATGAGCGGCTGGTGGCCGGCATGCGGGGACGAAAGGCGGCCATTTTCGCCATTATCGGGTTTGCTGCCATGCTTTTTACCTTTTTGGGCGTCAATTTACTGCTGGAGGGGCATCACAATGAATTTACCCGGTGGTAGCCCTTCTGCTGAAACCCGGAGGTTTCCGGGCAAGGAACAGCTGCCGGAAATCGTGATTGCCGGCATCAGCCACACATCCGCTCCCGTGGAGCTGCGGGAATGCCTGGCTTTTTCCCCGGAGGAGAGCGGCAGTACAACCCAGGCGCTCAAAGACCACCCGGAAATCCGGGAAATTATCATTCTTTCCACCTGCAACCGGGTGGAAATGCTTCTGACCACTTACGACCCACAATCGGCTATTCAGCGGGTGGAGGCCCACATCGCCGGCAGCAGGGATGTGAACATAAGCCGGCTTCGGCAGTCCATGTACACTTACACAGGTGCCGAGGCGGTACGGCACCTGTTCCGGGTGGCTTCCAGCCTTGATTCCATGGTGGTGGGAGAGCCCCAGATCCTCGGCCAGGTCAAGGCTGCCTACAAAACCGCGGTGGAAGCCAGGGCCACAGGGGTCATCTTAAACCGCCTCCTGCACAAGGCCTTTTCCGTGGCCAAGCGCATCCGCAGCGAAACCGGCATCGGCGATCGGGCCGTTTCCATCAGTTATGCGGCCGTGGAACTGGCCCGCAAGATTTTCGGCCGGTTAGAAGACAAGACCGTACTGCTGGTGGGCGCCGGGGAAATGGCGGAACTGGCCGTGGAGCACTTAAACCGGTCCCGGTGCACGGGATCGCTATACGTGGCCAACCGAACCTTTTCGGTTGGCGTGGAGCTGGCCCGGCGTTTTTCCGGAAAAGCCATTGACTTTGAGGAAATCAGCAAAACACTGGAATCCGCAGATATCATTATCAGCTCCACGGGCGCTTCAGACTACGTGCTCACACGGGACCAGGTACGCCCGGTGATGCGCAAAAGAAAAAACAGACCCCTGTTTTTCATCGACATTGCCGTTCCCCGGGATGTGGATCCGGCCATCAACCGGCTCAACAATGCATACGTCTACGACATTGACGAACTGCAGGGAGTTATCGAAGAAAACATGGAATCCAGAAAAAGCGAATCCGCCAGGGCCGAGCGTATCATCGACGAAGCCGCTCTCCGGTTTCAGCAGTGGTATGACAGCCTTGACGTGGTCCCCACAATCAAGGACCTGCAAAACAAACTGTCAACCATATTCGCTGCTGAACTCAACAAGACCCTCCATTTTCTGGACCACCTCAGCCAGGACGACATTGATGCGCTGGAAAGAATGAATGAAGCCGTGATCAAAAAAATCCTCCATGACCCCATGCAGTTTCTCAAAAATCCCGGCTCGCACCGGGACAAGTCCTTGTACATCGACCTGATCCGCAACGTCTTTAACCTGGAAGATGAGTAATACGGCCAGCTGATTTTTTCTTTACTTTTGAAAAACGGTTGTGTTAAGGAAGACATTTCTTGTAAAATGCGCTTTGCTGTCGGGAAGCATTGGCATGAAAACGCGATTGTCAGGTTAAGGAAGCTCCTATGGATCAAAAAGATATTGATTATTTTAAAGATTTGCTAACCCAACGGCTTGAGGATCTGCTGGCCCAGGCCGAGGATACGGTTTCGGATATGCACGATTCCAAAGGCAATTTTCCGGACCCCACGGACCGGGCCGCCTATGAAGCAGAGCGAAACTTTGAGCTGCGTATCCGGGATCGGGAGCATAAACTCATCAAAAAGGTCAAAAAAGCCCTGGAGCGGATCGAAGACGGCACTTTCGGCATCTGCGAAAGATGCGGGGAGGATATCGATACCAAGCGGCTGAAGGTTCGCCCGGTGACCACTTTGTGCATTGAGTGCAAAACCAAAGAGGAAGCTCAGGAAAAAGCCCTTGGATTGTAAACTTGGATTATAAATCCGGGAAAATCGACTTACATATTCATTCCAATGCTTCGGACGGAAGCCTTGCGCCTGCGCAAATCCTTTCCCAGGCTGCGGCATGCGGTCTTGCCGCCGTTTCCATCACAGACCATGACACAGTAGCCGGGGTCAAGACCGCCCTGCAGCTCAAGTTTTCGCAAGGACCGGCGTTTGTCTCCGGCGTGGAAATCAGCGCTGAATTTCCCCCGGGCTTTAATGCAGCCGGCAGCATGCATCTTTTGGGCTACGGATTTGATCCGTACAATCAGCCGCTGGCCGAGCTGCTTGAAAAACAGCAGCAATCGCGGGCCCGGAGAAATCCCCGGATACTTGAAAAACTTGCGGATCTGGGCATTGATATTCACCTGACCGACATTGCAGCCGAAGCCCGAAAAGACGAAATCGCCCGCCCCCACATCGCCGCCCACATGGTAAAAAAAGGGTATGCCGCCTCAATTGACGATGCCTTTGACCGCTTTCTGGCCAAAGGACAGCCCGCTTATGTGGACAGGTTCCGGATCAACCCGGAGGAAGCCATTTTCCACATCCACCAAAGCGGCGGCGTTGCCGTGCTGGCCCATCCCGGGCTGCTGGACTTTGAACCCGGCGGAAAGCTTGAAAAACTGGTTGCAGCTCTTACGGCCATGGGCCTTGACGGCCTGGAAGCATATTACAGCGGCCACAGTCGGGCGCAAACAGCCGCCTTTGAGGCGATTGCAGAACAATATGATCTTTTGCTCACCGGCGGCAGCGATTTTCACGGAGACATCAACCCGGAGATCCGCATGGGCACCGGAGCTGGAGATTTAGACGTTCCTTATGAGATCTTTGTCCGGCTTTGCCGCGCCCTGAAGGACCGGACTTCCACCGGATAGACAGGCATCATGCATACCCCTGATTTCTCAGAACTCGAAACCTCGCTTGAATACCGGTTTGCCAACCGGCAGACCCTGGCCACCGCCCTGCGCCACAGATCCTTTGTACACGAACAAAACGGCCCCATGGAAGACAACGAACGGCTGGAGTTTCTGGGCGATGCCGTACTCAACCTCATTGTGAGCCATCTTTTAATGGAGCGGTTTCCCGGACTTGCCGAAGGGGATCTGTCCCGGGTGCGCGCCGGGCTGGTCAATGAAAACCGCCTGGCCGCGGCCGCCAAAAACATCGGTCTGGGCCGATACCTTCAGCTGGGAAAAGGCGAGCAGCGCTCCCACGGCCAGCAGAAATTCTCCATTCTGGCTGACGCATTTGAAGCCCTGGTCGCCGCAGTCTATATAGACGGCGGTTTTGCCCGGGCCTTTGAGGTCATCTCCCGGCATTTTGCAGTGTTTCTCGATGCCATTGAGGAAAAAGAACCCACCTATGATTTCAAAAGCCTGCTGCAGGAATACGTCCAGGGCCGGCACCAGAACATGCCGGCCTATGAAATCATCGAAGAAAGCGGACCCGATCATGACAAGACCTTTCGCGTGGCGCTTTCGGTCAGCGGCATTCGGGTCTACGGCACGGGCAAAAACAAAAAAGGGGCTGAACAGGACGCGGCCCAAAAAGCTTATGCCCGCCTGACCGCAGATCCGGAATAATGGATGGGATCCCCCGAAGAGCCAAACATTTTGTCATCCCGGTGTTTATTCCCCACAAGGGATGTGCACACAGGTGTACGTTCTGCAACCAGAATTCTGTGACCGGAGCCGCGGCAGCGCTGCCGGATGAAACCGAAATCACCTGCACAACAAAACAATACCTTGATTTTAAGCGCACCAAGCGGGGCTTTACAGAGATTTCCTTTTTCGGGGGCAATTTTCTGGGTCTTGGGTCCGCAGACATCCGCAGGCTGCTGGATGTGGCAGCCGGTTTTGTTTCTGCGGGTAAAATCAACGGCATCCGGTTCTCCACCCGGCCGGATACCATTGACAAAAAACGCCTTGAAATCATGTCCAACTACCCGGTGACCACAGTGGAACTCGGAGTGCAGTCCATGGATGACAGGGTGCTGGAAAAAGTAAAGCGGGGCCACAGTGCCGCAGATACCCGGCTTGCGGCCCAAAGGCTGAAAACCGCCGGATACACCCTGGGCTGCCAGATCATGACCGGCCTGCCCGGGGAGGACGAAGCCTCCAGCCTGGATACGGCCCGGGCCGTGGCTGCCCTGGGGCCGGATTTTGTCCGCATTTATCCGCTTGTGGTGCTAAACAAAAGCCCCCTGGCCGCTGATTACCGGGCCGGCCGGTTTGCCCCCCTGGACCTGGAAGCCGGTGTTTTGCGCACCAAAAACCTATTTCGGATTTTTAACCATGCCGGAATCAATGTGATTCGGATGGGCCTTCAGGCATCAGAGGGCCTGGATAGCCCGGGCGCCATCCTTGCCGGGCCTTATCACCCGGCTTTCGGCCATATGGTGTTTGCATCTTTGATGTATGACCATGCCGCAAACCTGCTGGATGCTGCCAAAGACCTCCCGGATACCATTGTACTCAACGTGCACCCCGGAAGCATCAGCCGGATGCAGGGGCTTGCCAAATCCAACCTGAAAAAACTCCATCTGCGCTATCCGGGAGTGAAAAAATTTGAAATCCGCCCGGATCCGAACTTAAATACCCATGAAATAAGACTTGATCTTTAGTTTACGGTTGATGTTTTACGCTTTCGGGAACTGGCGGGTTTCTTTTTTGCGGAAACGCTGATACTCGCATAGCTTGGCCAAAGATTTCACCGCCTGCTCCGGCGTGGGGTAAAACAATCCCTTGTACCGGCGGCCCTCAAGGGTGTAGACGGTTTTGTCCTTTTCATCGCGCAGCATGTTCACGCCCAGAATCGGCTTTTGGCAGGATTCCATCAAGTCCGCGATATGGGCGATGTAACGGGTCTCAAAATCATCCAGGGATGCGAGCATGGATTCCATGAAATCCTCGGGACAGTCCGGATCCGCGGTCTGCACGGAAGCCACCATTCTTGACAGCATGTGCCGGCGGCCCACAATGCCAAGATTGATAACCGCATCACAGCCGTCCCAATTGGCCAAAAGTTCAATGACCTTCACAGGCAGCTGCTCATCGTTTTCTCCCACCAGGTCCACGGGATTGGCCCGGCTCCAGTACGGGGGCAGCACATCGTCGATTTGGCGGATCAAATCTTCGGGCAGCTCCGGCACCTGCAGGCCGTAGTGCTCACACAGGTCGGCCGCCACCACACCCCAGCCACCGCCCAGGGTCATGATGGCCACCCGGCTGCCCCGGGGAAGGGGCAGGGAGGAAAACGCGGCAGACAAATCCAGCAGGTCCAGGGGCTTGTCCACCTTGACGATACCGGCCTGGCGGCAAACAGCATTAAACACCCGGGTATCTGAGGCCATTGCCCCGGTATGGCTTGATGCCGCCTTTGTGCCGGCCGCGGTCTGTCCCCCCTTGAGCAAAACAATGGGTTTTTTGCGTCCCACCCGGCGGGCGCTTTCATAAAACCGCCGGCCGTTTTTAACACTTTCCACGTAAAGCATCACTGTTTTTGTCAGGGAATCGACCTCAAATGCATCCAGATAATCCTCGATGGTGATCATGCCCTCGTTTCCGGATCCGCAGAAAGCCCGGATCCCCACACCCTGCAATTCGGCAAACGCCAGCAGCTGGTTGCCCATGTTGCCGGACTGGGCCACCATGCTAACCGATCCGGCCTCCGGCCGCACGTGACTGCCGGTGCAGTAAAAGGAAATATGGGGATTGCAGATGCCCATGGTATTGGGCCCGATAAGATAGATGCCGGCTTTGCGGGCCTGTTCCACGAGCTGTCTTTCGGACCGGGCCCCGTCTTCACCGGTTTCGGCAAAACCCGAGGCAATCAGCAGCATGTAGGAAATCCCTTTTTGCTGAAACTCCGGGATCAGATCGGGTACTTTTGCGGCCGGGATGGTCACCACGGCCACGTCCACCTGCCCGGGGATATCGGTGACACGCTTGTAAACCGTTCGGCCGGCAATCTTTCCGCCCCTGGGATTGACAAGGTAAATATCGCCTTTATAGCCGCCGCCGATGGCATTGGTCAGCAGGGTATAGCCCCATTTGCCAAGCTCGGCGGATGCACCCACAAACGCAACAGACCGGGGATGGAACAACGCGCCCAGAACAGAAGGGTCCACGGCCGGAAGAAATTTTTTCCCTTCCGTTATCGGGGCCTTGACCACCAGGGCATCGACTGCCACCACGGTGCCGTCCTGGGTGATCAGCAGGGGGTTTATATCAATTTCAGCCACATCCGGGTATTCCAGGGCCGCCCTGGAAATACCGGTGAGGGTGCTGACCAGCATGGCCAGGTCTGCGGCCGCTTCTCCCCGGAACGAATCCAGAAGCGCACGGGAGCGGACTTCATCAATCATATCCCGGGCATCTTCGGCGCTTAAGGGCGCCAGCCGGAACACCACATCAGAGAAAGCCTCGGTGAAAATACCGCCGAGCCCGAACATGATCACCGGTCCGTATTCCGGGTCCCGAAACATGCCGGCAACAAACTCCCGTTTGGCCGAAACCTGGGGCTGAACCAGGAAACCTTCCAGGGCCGCGCCGGCCTGGCCGGCAATCTCTTCTGCGGCACTTTTCACTGCGGTTTCATCAAACAGGTTCATGTGTACCAGACCCGCCTCGGTCTTGTGCAAAAGCGTGCTTCCAAGGGCTTTTAAAACAACGGGAAAGCCGATACGGGCAGCGGCCTCTGCGGCCTGACCGGGGTCAGCAGCAGCGGTCTCTTCCACCACGGGTATGCCAAAGGGTTTTAAAAACTGCTTGGAATCATATTCAGAAAGGGCCTGCCGCAACCCCTTTGCGTTGGATTCTTGCCTGCTCATTTGCATCTCCTGCCGTGTATTAAGATGGAGGGCTTTGCTTCATGATAAAACGGGTGTCCCCGCTGGTTTGTACCATAAGCAACCTTGCCCTGACTGCTGACCTGATGGGTTTTTTCGGATTTGTATGGATTCCGGATGCCCGCTTCAGGCCATCCGGAGAACAATTTACTGCAATGCCGCTTATTTGTCAAAACAGATTCCGGCGAATCAATCCCGGAATCTGCCGATGTTTTTCAGATATTCCCCTGAGCGGTCCAGATAAAATGCCAGGGGTTTGGAAAAATACTGGCCAAGGATGCCGTCGATAAACATCTGACTGATTTCCCGCTCCATTTTCAGCACGCTCTGGGCCTGGATAAACACGTGGCGCTCTTCTGCGGACAGATCCCGGACAAAATTGCCAAAAGCCGTGCGCGCCCGGGGCTGATACATCCAGAAATAAAGCAGGTCCAGGGCATTTATGATCAAGACCTGAATCAGGCGCCGGGATTCCTCGTCCTCGGAGTGCAGAAGCTCCCGGGGGCGCTCCAGCAAATCCAGCACCTCGGATTCGGGAAACAGCATTTCCGCCCGGGCGTAGCAGTCCAGAAACTGCCGCAGTTTCTGCCGGTAGTCGTTCATCCGGTTTTCAATGTTTTTGGCCCGGTCCACAGCCCCTTCGATCAGGGCAGCAACAAAATCCGACGCGGTCTTGGAAATCACCGCGGCCCAGCTTTGCAGAATCATGTCCACCTGCACCACGCCGGCAAGGCCAAGCACGCCGCCGAGCAACTCACTTAACCCGAAGGCCACGGGTATGGAGAGAACCGATCGGAAAAAATTGGCAAATGCGGCTTCCCTGGGAAGCCCGCGAAACAGGTTATGACTGGTCAGGTAAAGCCCGTTGACAAGCGCCATCACTGAATAAAGCAGCACCGGGCTCGTTGCGGTGGTAATGCCCATACCCTGGTTTAACATCAGGGTCTTGACCAGATAATCCAGCAGGGGCACTGAAAACCCGGTATACATTAAAGAATCGGTGATCCGGTCCCAGCTGATATAATCATTCCACTGCAGAAGCGGTGATCGCCGCAGCCCGCCGCCGGCCATGACCGACTGGAGAATATTGCGCAGCCCGGTTATCCCGAACCAGATAAACGCCCCGAAACATGCCAGCACCCACCAGTCATGGGTGAGGTAAAAGGTCAGAAATGCCGGCACAAAACCGAAAATCACCTTGAGGCTGTTTTTGAAATTGGTCCGCAGGTATTCAAACCGATGCAGACGCGGTTTTTTCCCGGGTCCGGGCGGCTTTTTGATATAGAGCCCGTTGTTGGCCTCGGTGGAAAAGCCGCTTAAGGTCACGATATTGCCGCATTCGGCCATTTTCGTGGTTTCCTCCCTGGCAAACCAATCCCTGTGGTGCAGACGTCCGGCCAGGGCCAGACCCGGAATTGCACGAATCCCATACATCAGCAGCGACAGCAGGGTCCCGGCTTTTTCCGCCTGGCCGTAAACCAGCCGGAAAAAGGTCTGCACGTAAAAGGGAATCACCATATATGCGCCGGCCTCGTCCTTGCGCACTTCCCGCTGAGCCCTTTTGGGCAGGGTATCCAGCACGGCCAGTCCCATGCCCGGCAGCCTGCGGGAGTGCCCTGTGGAATCGCTTCCGATCCTTGATTTCAAAGGCCGGACCCGGTACATGCCCATCAGGGATTCCATGTCCGCCAGTATCCAGTTAAATTTCTGGATTCGCATCAGGGCCAGGGAATCATTTGTCTCCCTGAGCCGGGATATGATTTCAAGGATCAGGCGTTTGAGCTGGATGACATTGGCATTGTTGATGCTTTGCTGCAGCCGGTCAATATCCGGAATATGATCGACCTTGCAATCTGCAAAATCCTTGAGGTTAAAGATCTCCAGCCGGGATATCCGGCCCCGGCATTCATAAAGCAGCTCAAGAACGTCTTCGACCTTCATGTTGCTTAAATTCAGGGTAATGCGGTATGCCGAATGCAGCCGGGACAGCCGGTCCACCAGTTCGCACGGTGAAAGCTGCATCAGGGAGGGGGCGTCATCTCCGCTGCCGCCGGCGTCAGGATTGCGTCCCGGGGCCAGAAACCGATGGTGGATGTCATCTGCATCCATGCGATTCATCCGGTCCACCAGGGCCTCGATGTTCCGGCGCTTTTCCTCGTCTGCATCCGCGTACTGCCCGCGCAATTCCGCCACCCGCTCCTGCATCCGGGGCAGCAGCAGCAGGTGAATATATTTGGCCAGGTGCAGCAGGGAGGCCTGGCCAAAGCCCACAAACGCCATGAACGCTTCCGGATCCAGGGGCGCCATTTCCAGGCCGAATTCAGAATTTATCGTGTGCCGGTGAGTCCGGTTAAACGCCTCAAGAATGTCGATGACCTGGCCGCGCTGGTATTCGGAGACATTGCGCCCCTCTTCCATGAGATTTCGCACTTCGCTTTTTTCCAGAAAGCGCAAAAAATCCCCGGAATCGGCAAATCCCCGGGGAACCCAGATAATCTGGGCATGGCGGTTGTGAAAAGAGGCAAAAAACTCAATACCGATGCGGATCATAATACCCATGGTATCGGCGGCCTCCATGAGCTCTGCCGCGGTTTCCGGGCGTATGTAGTTGTAATGAATCACCCGGAGCCGCCGCACACCCTTGATCCAGGCATCCATGATCAGATGGGTGGGCGACTTGCGGCCCTTGGTCAAGGCATCATGCACATGGTCGTCAAAGGCCAGGTGGTTCCATTCCTCGGGCATTTCCAGCAGCCGGTACTGCTTTAGGAAATAGCGCACGATCCTGGGCTTTCCAGTTGCCGCCATGCGGAAATGGTGGGCCAGCTCGAGCTGGCGCGGATAATCGCCGTGAGTCCGGACCAGTTCCTTCATAATTTCGATGAGCACCCGGGCGGTGTTCATCTGCAGTTCCTGGCTGGTGCTGCACAGCACCTCGTCGCGCAGCGCCCGAAGCGCTTTTAAACGATGTCCGGCTTCTGCCGATTCCAGGGACTGGAGCAGATGAATCACCGCATATGCGATCCGCAGGCCCCGGGATTCAGCCATTTCCTTGATTCCCCGGGGATGAAAATAATGGAAAAACTGGCGTTGGATCTCAAAGCGCGAGCGCTGGCCCGAGACAATCCCGTTGACAATATGGAGCAGGTGATAATCCCGCTGATCAAAATAAAATTTCGAGATTCCGGGGTTTCGGGCCATCAAATAAATACTCCCTTAATTCAGCCATGGGCACAATTTTTATTGTTTTGGCATGAAACGCCCATGTTTGCAATAATTATACAATCCCGGCCCTGTTGATGTGCCGGTTTGAAACAGGGTGTGATTTTTATTGAATTTTGAGAAATCCGGTATATAAAAGAGCCTGATCATCGCGCCGGTTTGCGCCGTATACCGGTGCAACGGCATGACCCGGGCAAAGGGATAAAGACAGGAAAATGAAAGAAGAAACAGTCAAGATAAACGGTTTTGAATGCCGCGTCATTTCCGGCAGCGGCAGGGGCCCCTGCATTGTGCTGCTCCACGGGTACATGTATACCAGCGATGTGTGGAATGACATCGGCCTGCTGCGCCTGCTGGAACAGAAAAACATTGCCTTCAACGCCGTTGACATGCCCTACGGGCACAGAAGCGAATGCGTGCCGCGATCCGGAAATCCGGAGCAAAACACGGCACTTGTTGCCAGCATTGCTTCCCATGACTCCCTGTTGATCGGCGCCAGTCTGGGCGGCTATATTGCGTTAAAACACTGCGTGGCCCGGCCTGCAGGGGGCCTGATGCTCGTGGCGCCGGTCATGAGCCTCCAGGCGGAACTGGCAGCCCGCTACTCTCAGATTTCCGCCCGGGTCCGCCTGATTTACGGGGAAAATGACAATGTGGTGTATCGCGATGAAATCAAGCGCCTGGGCCGTCTTTTGGGTATAACGCCCCGGATATATGAAAAAGCCCAGCATGCCGCCTACATGGACCACCCCGGCCGCTTTAACAATGAGGTAATCGAATTTTACCAGCAGCTGACAGGAAAAAAAACGGACAAAAAATCCTAAACTTGATGGCACCGTAAAAAGTCTGATTTCAGATGGTGCCGTAAAAAGTTCAAGATCAAGGCTTGCGCAATTTCGAAGAATGCAGAGTACTTATCCGTACGTGAAATTCTGGGAAATTGCGCGTAACGCAGATATTGCACTTTTTACGGCGCCATCAAACTTTATTGGATTCCCTTTTTGAAAAAGTCGTCCGTATCCGTGATTTCATCCTTGGTCTTGGTGCGGCGCTCGGGCACTGTTCCTTCCTTGAAGCACATATTGATGACCTTGTCTGAATCCTCGTTGGGCAGCAGGCCGGTTTTGGCGTCGATTTTGGCAAAAACAACATTGTCCGGAACCGGAAATACCCGCTCAGGTTTTCCTTCCAGGATCTGCTGCATGTAATCAAGCCAGATGGGACTGGCGGCCCTGGAGCCGGTTTCATTTTTCCCAAGGGATTTTTCCTGGTCATGGCCCACCCATACACCTGTGACAAATCTTGGCGTATACCCCATGAACCAAGCGTCATAAAGATTGTTGGTGGTGCCGGTCTTTCCGGCCACCGGCCGTTTCAGCGCCCTTATCCGCCATCCGGTACCCTCGGTGACCACTTTTTCAAGCAAATGGGTAATAATATAGGCAGTACTTTTATCAATCACGGATTCTTTTTCTTCCGGGGCTTCATAAATTACATTGCCGTTTCTGTCCTCGATCCGGCGGATAAAAACCGGCTCCTGCCGGGTTCCCTGGTTGGCAAACACACCGTAGGCGCGCACCAGTTCCAGAAGCGATACACCCGATGATCCCAAAGCTGTTGAAAGATTGCGGTCCAGCTGGGATTCGATTCCGAGTTTTCGGGCATAATCGATCACGTAATCCACGCCGATATCCTGCATGATTTTTACGGTAACCACGTTTCTGGAATGGATCAGGCCATCGCGCAGCAGAGTGAAACCATGAAAGGTATTGTCATAGTTGTCCGGCTTCCAGGTAAAATCCGTCTCCTCATCGGTAAAAACAATGGATGTATCGGCAATCACCGTGGCCGGGGTATATCCCTTATCCAGGGCCGCGGCATAGACAACGGGTTTGAAAGCCGAACCCGGCTGCCGCCGGGACTGGGTGGCCCGGTTAAACTGGCTTTCTGAAAATTTGCGGCCGCCGACCATGGCCCTGACAAAAGAACTGTCGGATTCCATGCAAATAAGGGCTGCCTGTGCTTTGGGGGTCTGTTCCAGGGACAGGTTCCAATGCTGGTTTTTCCCATCCCAGGATTCCAGCCGGACACGGATCACATCACCCACCTGCAGGACCTGACCGGGTCTCTGCACCCGGATCACCCCCGCGGCCACTTCCGGATCGGGCTTTCTTGCCCATCGCATGTTTTCCACCGGAATCACCCCGACCTTTTTTCCGATCCGGACAGTGGTCTTGTTTTTTTTATCATCCACATCCACCACAACGCCCTGCACGATCAGACCCTCATGAAGTGCCTTATTTTCTATATCCTCCTGGAGCTTGCGGCTGAAAGCTTCTATTTCATTTCTGGCAATATTGCGTATTGGCCCGCGGTATCCCTGGCGTTTGTCTAAGTCCCGCAACCCCTTATCAACGGATTTTCGCGCTTTTTCCTGCATTTCAATATCCACGGCCGTATACACCTTGAGCCCGCCTGTATAAAGCAGTTTTTCACCATATTGCTCTTTAATTATCCGGCGCACGTGCTCGGTATAATATGGAACCGTTTCCTGGAACCAGTTGGGTCGTTTTTCAATGGTCATCTCGGTATTCATGGCCTCTGAGGCCTCGGAATTGGTGATAAAATTTTCTGAAACCATGCGGTTTAAAACATAAATCTGTCGCTGCCGGGCGCGTTCAAAATGCCGATGGGGCGAATACCAGCTCGGCGCCCGGGGCAGGCCGGCGAGCATGGCCGATTCCCCGATGGTCAAATCTTCTGCGGATTTGCCGAAATAGTTCTGGGCCGCCGCCTCCACCCCGTAGGCCCCGTGGCCGAGATATATCTGGTTGAGATACAAAAACAGGATTTCATCCTTGGTGAAATACCGGTCAATCCGGTAGGCCAGAATCGCTTCTTTGAGCTTGCGGGTATAACTGCGCTCCGGGGTCAGGAAAAAGGATTTGGCCACCTGCTGGGTAATGGTGCTGCCGCCCTGGACAATGGTGCCGGCTTCCAGGTTTTTGAAAAACGCGCGCATAATGCTGTATAAATCAATTCCTTCATGCTCGTAGAAACGGGCGTCTTCCGTGGCCACAAAGGCCTGAATCAGGTGTTCTGGCATTTCAGACAATTCCACCACGATCCGGCGCTGCTTGTAAAATTCAGCAATCTTGCGGTCATCTTCTGAATAAAACGTGGTCACCACGGATGGCTGATAATCCTCAAGAGAGGTGATTTTCGGAAGATCGCGGCTGAAATACATATATGTTCCCGCTGCGGCAAAAACAGACATGACCGCGCAAATCAGCAGTAAAATAAAGGCCCATTTCGTTAAAGCCAGAATCCAGCGGCCCAAACGACGCATATGCAAATATACTCCTTTTATTATTCGGAAAGCAGTGTGTTGTGCTGCACAGAAAATCAATTGCCGACCATGCAACATACCCGGCACGGAGATAAAACAGATATCATGGTTTGTGTCAGTACATCAATTATTTCTTTTTTTTATCCCTGGATTTGAAATGGCACAATTGATACAATCAACCCTGTTATTGAACCGATCTCTGATCCCGGACAGGCGGGTCGGCTGCTGACAATTTGATATTGATATTTTGTCAACAAGGGAATAGTTTTAAACAACTTTTTGCGCGGTTTTTATAACGCCAAAGTTATCAACCATTTTATCAAAGAACTATCACAATTCAAATTAAATTAATTTGAAAACAAATTCAAATAATTATAAAGTTATTCCACTTTTCGACAGACCATATGTTTTATTATTTCTTTATACATTTATTAATAAACAGATAAGGATCCTGTATGCGAATCACAATTCACAAAAGCACCATTGCCGATGTATTATCCCAAATCCAGGGCCTTACAGGAAGAAAAACCAATCTGGTCATCACTGAAAACGTTTTGCTTCAAACCAGGGAAAACGGTGTTGAATTAACTGCCACGGACCTGGAAACCGGATTCGAAGGTTTTTTCCCGGCTGAAGTGGAGGCTGAGGGGGCGGTTACCATTAACTCAAGAAAATTTAACGAAATTGTTAAAAATTTTCCCACTGAAGCCATCCGTATGTCGGAAATGGAAAACAACTGGGTGGAAATCGCTTCCGATAATGTGGAATATCATATTGTGGGCATGGATCCCGAGGAGTTTCCGGATACCCCGAAAATTGATGAGGTCAGTTTTTTTCCCATGGCTTCGCCGGAACTTAAGAAAATGATTGAAAAAACCGTGGCTGTGGGCGTTGGCGGGGATGAAAAACGGGCGCATTTGATCGGCGTGAACCTGGAACGCATCGAGCAGGGAAATGACAACCTGCTGCGCATGGTTTCAACAGACATCAGAAGACTGGCCAAGGCGGACTACCTCTGCGACCCGGATTCCGGCTTTGCTCCCGGGCCGACGGTGATCGTGCCCAAAAAGGGATTAAATGAGCTAAACCGGTTTCTGCCCGCAGAAGGCCGGGTCCAGGTGGGGATCAAGGACAATTACCTGATCGTGAAAAAGAAAAACGAAACCATCAGCGTAAAGTTGTTAAACGGAATGTTTCCCGCCTATGAGGAGCTGCTGGCACCGGATCCGGCTTATGACATTATTTTTGATCGCAATCTGCTCTTAATGATGTTAAAACGCATGTCCATTCTCACATCAGAAGAATACCGGGGAGTGGTTTTTCACCTGGAAAACAACGAAATAACCATGCGAACGGTCAACGCCGCCCTGGGCGAATCCAAAGAATCCATGGAAATCGCATATGACCGGCATCAGCAGGAGATTGCATTTAATCCCAGATATTTCATTGATGCGCTCAATTTTATCAGCACGGACAAGGTCCGCCTCAATATCCAGGATGAGGATCATCCGTGCATTGTCCGGGCCGAAGACGACCTGTCGTATTTAAACATTATCATGCCGATGAAGATATGATGGCACGGCAAAAAGTTTGAAAATTGATATAATCGATAGACGATAAAAAAAATAACTTCCTGATTTTACTTAACACTTAATCACTTAAAACTTAACACTGCCTGTAAAAAAGCCTTTTTACAGGCTCATCAAGAGAAGAGAAGACTATGACAGAACCCAACTATACCTACGATCACAACAGTATCAACGTGTTAAAAGGGCTGCAGGCGGTGCGCATGCGGCCTTCAATGTATATCGGAAATGTTGATTTCCAGGGCCTGCATCACCTGGTCTATGAAATCGTTGACAACAGCATTGACGAGGCCATGGCCGGTTATTGCGATACCATCTGGGTGACAGTGCACACGGACAAAAGCGTGAGCGTGGAAGACAACGGCCGGGGCATTCCCGTGGGCATGCACAAATCCGAAAACATGCCCGCCCTTGAGGTGGTGCTCACCAAGCTGCACGCCGGCGGCAAGTTTGATCATGACTCCTACAAGGTCTCCGGCGGCCTGCACGGGGTGGGGGTTTCCGTGGTCAACGCCCTGTCTTCCGTTCTGGAGGTATGGGTCTACAAGGAAGGCAAAATCTATTACCAGAGCTACAGCGGCGGGGATAAAACCTCTGAGCTCCAGGTCATTGGGGATACTGAAAAAACCGGGACCCTGATCCGGTTCAAGCCCGATACACAGATTCTGACCACCGATGAATTCGATTACAGCACCTTAAACCGAAGACTGCGGGAACTGGCGTTTTTAAACAAGGGCATCCGGATTGTTCTCGAAGACGAGCGCAGCGATGAAAAAGAGGAATTTTGCTATCAGGGCGGGATTGCCGAGTTCGTGGAATATCTGAACCGGCGGCACACCGCGGTTCACGAACCCATTTTCGTGGAGGGCGAAAAAAACGATATTCAGGTGGAAATCGCCATCCAGTACAATGACACGTATAATGAGAAAATTTTTTCGTTTGCCAATAACATCAACACCATAGAAGGCGGGTTTCACTTAATCGGGTTTAAAACCGGCCTGACAAGGACACTGAACCAGTATGTTGCGGCATCGGATGCCGGAAAAAAGGCCAAGGCCAAGATTACCGGCGATGACGTGCGCGAGGGGCTGACCGCGATTATAAGCGTTCGGATCATGTCGCCCCAGTTTGAGGGCCAGACCAAGACAAAGCTGGGCAACAGTGAGGTAAAAGGTATTGTGGAGTCGCTGATCCACGAAAAATTCAGCATATTCCTTGAAGAAAACCCCTCCATTGCCAAAAAGATCATCGGCAAGGCCGTGGATGCGGCCCGGGCCCGGGATGCGGCCAAAAGAGCACGGGACATGGCCCGCAGCAAGGGAAGCCTGCTGGACTCCACCCTGCCGGGCAAACTGGCCGACTGTCAGGAATCCAGGCCGGAACTCCGGGAATTGTTTATTGTGGAGGGCGATTCCGCAGGCGGATCCGCCAAGCAGGGCCGGGACAGGAAAACCCAGGCCATCCTGCCCCTGAAGGGCAAGATTTTAAATGTGGAAAAGGCCCGGTTTGACAAGCTGTTGCGAAGCGAGGAGATCAAAAACATGATCACCGCCCTGGGAACCGGCATCGGCAGCGAGGAATATGACATCAGCAAAATCAAGTACCACAAGATCATTATCATGACAGACGCGGATGTGGACGGCTCCCATATCCGCACCCTGCTGCTGACATTTTTCTACCGCCAGATGCCCGAACTTATCGAAAAGGGGTATTTGTATATCGCCCAGCCACCGCTGTTCAAACTTACCCGGGGCAAAAAGGATATCTATCTCAAAGACGAGAAGGATTACACTGAAAACATCCTGCGGCGGGCCTGTGATGAAAAATATATCAAGGCCCGGATTCACAGCAGCGAGGATGCGGTGCTCACCGGCCACAAATTCTACCTTTTGGTAACCGCCATGGCCGAATACCTGACCATGCTCGGCCGCCTGCAGCGCCACGGAATATATGCGGAACTTGTTGAAACCATGATCCGCACCGGCATATCCGACAAAAGCCACATGCAGGACCAGGGCCGGGTGGCACACCTGCGAAGCGTGCTTGAACAGGGGGGCTTTACCGTGGGCGAGCCGGAATGGAACGAGGAGCGAAATGTCTTTGAACTGCTGGTGTATCCCAAACAGGCCGATGAAATGGAGCAGATGTTTTCAGACATATCCGAGAAAAAGCAGATCACGGTCAAGATCGGCCGCAGCCTGGTGCATTCCAAGGACTACCAGAAGGCCCTGACCCTTTATGAAGAGATCGAGCCCTATGACGGCGATGAATTTGAAATTTATCAGGCCGGCGAAGATGAGCAGAAACAATCTGATCCGGTGGTGGTCAAAACCAAGGAGGAGCTGATCCATTACCTCATGGAGGCAGGCAAGAAAGGGCTTTCCATTCAGCGCTACAAGGGTCTTGGGGAAATGAATCCGGATCAGCTGTGGGCCACCACAATGAATCCGGAAAGCCGGACCCTTCTGCAGGTCAACGTGGAAAACATCGTGGATACAGACGATATTTTCACCATCCTCATGGGAGACGAGGTCGAGCCGCGGCGCAATTTTATCCAGAGCAATGCCCTGGAAGTCAGCATGCTCGACATTTAAACCGGTTGGCCGGCCCACCACCAAGGCCGGCGCTTTACCGGGATGCGGTGGAATACTTTTCCAGATCCCGGATTTCCCGGATCAGTTCCCGGATCAAATCCGGGGCCTGATACGGATCTGAATCAACAAGGTTTTGCAAATAAAGGCTTTGGTCGGCAAACTCCGTGAATCCGAGGTTGACAGATGCGCCTTTAAAAGAGTGGAGGAGGTGTTTTGCTTTTTCACGGTCCCCGGCTTTTATTGTATCTTGCAAATCGGATAGCTCCGCAACCGATGTCTGGATAAAAAGGCGGAGAAGCACTTTGTATTCCGCTTCATTCATGCCCAGCCGCGCGGCTTGGTTTTTAATATCCATATTGTATGGTTCCTGGTATGCGACGTTATTATGACCGGCTATTGCAAAAAAGCCGGATCAAAAACAGGCTGTGTGTGCCTTGTTGGTTTGAATTTGCTTGACAATATAGCGGGTTTTGCCTATAGTCAACACCTTTAAATTACGTAATTCATTTGAATTTAAGTTAAAAGAGAATTTTGCACATGCCGGAAGAAAAATCCCAGGACATTGTCTCTGCCAGAAAAGAAAAGTGGATGGATCAGTGGCTGGATGCCCTGATGAGCACTTATCCCAATGAATCCGCCCGTTTTTTCAAGGACACCACCGACCCGTTCGCCAACCCGGTGGGCTCCGCTTTCAGAAATGGCATCAGAAATCTGTTTGAAGTACTGGCAGCAGACACCTATGATCCGGACGCCGCCCGCAAGGCCCTGGATCCCATGGTCCGGGTCCGGGCCGTACAGGAACTGGCACCTTCGGCGGCTCTTGGTTTTATAACACAGATCAAGGCCATCATGGCCCGGGATGGCAAAGCCGGGGCCGGGGCGGATAAAATCAGGATGGACAAAATCGCCGAACATGCTGACAAAGCCCTGCTGACAGCTTTTGATCTGTATATGGGCTGCAAGAAGCATGTTTATACCCTTCGGGCCCAACAGGCCCGCAACAGTGTCCGGCAGCTGCTGGTCAAAAATGAGCTGATTAGCGAATTGCCGGATATCGATCCGGCAGTTATGGAATAAACAAACAAGGTTAACCGGCACAACCGGCATGGCGGCCCGGGGTCGGGATACTCCGGGACATGCCGCAGCCGGGCAAAGCGAGGTGGTGGTCAATGAATGCAGCGTATTTGTATTCCCTCATTACAGTTGTGCTTCTGGGACTGATCGCATATGCAGGCGCGGAAGCAGCTGGGCTCGAAGTTTTATTCGGCGTGATCATACCGTATCTCGCCCTGATTGTTTTTCTGATCGGCTTTGCCAACAAGATCCTGGATTGGACCAAATCCCCGGTTCCTTTCCGGATTACCACGACCATGGGCCAGCAAAAGAGCCTGCCGTGGATCAAACACGACAAGTTTGACAGCCCTTATACCACCGGCCAGGTGGTGATCCGCATGGCGCTTGAAATCCTGCTGTTCCGCTCTTTGTTTAAAAATCTCAGAACCGGATTTGGAAAAGACGGTCAGAAAATCACCTACAAGTGGGTGGTTTGGCTGTGGCTGTTTGCCCTGATGTTTCATTATTCCTTTCTGGTTGTGGTGATCCGGCATCTCCGGTTTTTTGCCGAGCCTGTGCCGTTTTTTGTATCCATGCTCGAGCGCGTCGACGGCATGCTCCAGATTATGCTGCCCAATTTGTTTATTTCCGGGGTGGTTTTGCTGGCCGGAGCTTCCCTGCTGCTGCTGCGCCGGGTGCTTTTGCCGAAACTGGTCTACATTTCCAGGCCGGCTGATTACTTTCCGTTGTTTTTGATCATCGGCATTGCGGTAACCGGCCTGATGATGCGCTATATCAGCAAGGTGGACGTGGTCCGTGTCAAGGAACTGACCATGGGTCTGGCCACCTTCCAGCCCTCGATTCCCGAGGGATCCATCAGCGGGCTTTTTTATGTGCACCTGTTTTTTGTATCCCTTTTGGTGGCCTATATCCCGTTTAGCAAGCTGATGCACATGGGCGGTGTCTTTTTGAGCCCTACCCGGAACCTGGCCAACAATTCCCGGGCCAAGCGCCATGTCAACCCCTGGAATTATCCGGTCAAGACCCATACTTACGAAGAATATGAAGACGATTTCAGAGATAAAATGAAAGAGGCTGGCCTTCCAGTTGAAAAGGAGTAGCTATGGCAGAGACGCCGAAACCCGAAGAACTGTTTCAAAATATTGATCACAGCCTGCCGGATGAGCCGTGGGAAGAGATGCCGCCTGATCTTTCCGAAGGCCGGTTCTGCTATCCCACCAAGAAAAAGAATCTGGAATATCTGGACCTGCCCACCACCACCAGCGATGAATGGTCGCCGGCAGACGAGGAATGGCCCATTCCGGACAACTGGAAGGAAATTATCCACGAAGGCTTCAAGGATCGGCTGGAAAAATACCGCTCCCTGAAAATCTTCATGGATGTCTGTGTCCGGTGCGGGGCGTGTGCGGACAAATGCCATTTTTTCATTGGTACCGGCGATCCCAAAAACATGCCGGTGCTTCGTGCGGAACTGCTTCGTTCGGTATACCGCAATGACTTTACCACCGCCGGAAAGATTCTAAAAAAGATCAACGGCGGCCGGCCCCTGACAAAGCAGGTATTAAAGGAATGGTTTTCCTATTTTTATCAGTGCACGGAATGCCGGCGATGCTCGGTGTACTGCCCCTACGGCATTGACACTGCGGAAGTGACCATGATGGGCCGGGAGCTTTTGTCGCTGCTGGGGCTCAACATCAACTGGATTCTGGAGCCGGCGGCCAATTGTTTCCGCACCGGCAACCACCTGGGAATCCAGCCCCATGCCTTCAAGGACATGGTGGATTTTTTCTGCGACGACATCGAGGAGATCACGGGAATCCGGATCAATCCCACGTTTAACCGCAAAGGTGCTGAAATCCTGTTTATCACGCCTTCGGGCGATGTGTTCGCAGACCCGGGCACCTATTCCTTTATGGGCTACCTGCTGCTGTTTGAACACCTGGGATTGGATTACACCCTTTCTACATACGCCTCTGAGGGCGGCAATTTCGGGCTGTTTACCTCCTCTGAGATGATGAAGCGGCTAAACGCCAAGATGTTTGCCGAAGCCAGAAGGCTTGGGGTCAAGTGGATCCTCGGCGGTGAGTGCGGCCACATGTGGCGGGTGATCCATCAGTACATGGACACCATGAACGGACCCGCAGATTTCGGTGAGGTGCCCAAATCCCCGATCACCGGCACGGTGTTTGAAAACGCGGCTTCCACCCGAATGGTCCACATAACCGAGTTTACCGCCGACCTGATCCGCAACAACAAGCTGAAACTCGATCCATCCAGAAACGACAAACACGTGGTCACTTATCACGATTCCTGCAACCCCTCCCGCGCAATGGGTCTGCTTGATGAACCGCGCTACGTGCTCAACAGCGTCTGCAACCATTTCTACGAAATGCCGGAAAACACCATCCGGGAGCAGACGTTTTGCTGCGGCAGCGGCTCGGGATTAAACACCGAAGAGATTATGGAACTGCGGCTGCTCGGCGGCCTGCCACGAGCCAATGCGGTCAAGCATGTGCATGACACATTTGGAGTCAATATGCTTTCCTGCATCTGCGCCATTGACCGCGCCGCTCTGCCGCCTTTGATGGATTACTGGGTGCCCGGTGTCGGCGTAACCGGCATTCATGAGCTGGTGGGCAATGCGCTGGTGATGGACGGGGAAATCGAGCGGACCATGGACCTGCGCTTCGAACCCCTGAACGAAGAAACGGAGGAAGACGCCGATGAATGATAAGAACAAGATCATCGCGGGCTTGGTCATCTTTTTTGTGGTGCTGCTGTTTCCCTTCTGGTTCAACCTGATTTTCGGCGCCGCCGACGCCGCCAAGGCGCCGGAACCCGAATTGACCGATAAAGCCAAGGAAGCGGAAGCCTGTATTGCTGAAACCGATCATATGCGCACCGAGCATATGCAGATTCTCGACCAATGGCGGGATACGGTGGTCCGGGACGGCAAGCGGATCTACAAGGCTGAAAACGGCAAGGAGTATGAAGCCAGCCTTTCCAATACCTGCATGGACTGCCACTCCAACAAGGAGGAGTTTTGCGACAGCTGCCATAATTACACCTCGGTGGATCCCTATTGCTGGGATTGTCATACATATCCGGAGGAGACAGAGTAATGGAAAACAGCAGAAGACGCTTTTTGAAAACCGCAGGATTTTCCATACTGGGAGTCGGTGCCGGTTCCATGCTCATCGGCCTTGCTGGCAGACCCGCGAGTGCTGCAGGCCCTGGCGCCGCATCCGGGCCGGAGTTCGGCGATCTGCCCGAGGCCAAACACGCCCGGCGCTGGGGAATGGTGATAGATACCCGCGAACTTGACGAGCGCACCTGCCGGAAAATGGAAGAAGCCTGCCACAGCATCCACAACGTGCCCGACCTTATCGGCAAATTCGGCAACAAGAACCATGAAATCAAATGGATCTGGGATACCGAATTCAAGCACGCCTTTCCCGGCCAGGAAGCCGAATTTCTGTCAGACAGGCTGGAGCACGCACCCATTCCGGTGTTGTGCAACCATTGCGACAACCCTCCCTGTGTGCAGGCCTGTCCCACCCAGGCCACGTTCAAGCGGGAAAAAGACGGCATCGTGCTCATGGATTTCCACCGCTGCATCGGCTGCCGGTTCTGCATGGCGGCCTGCCCGTTTGGCGCCCGCAGCTTTAACTTCCGGGATCCCCGGCCGGCCATCGAAGATGAAAATCCGGATTTTCCCACCCGAATGAAAGGGGTGGTGGAAAAGTGCAACTTCTGCGCCGAGCGCCTGGCTGTGGGCAAGATGCCGGCCTGCGTTGAGGCATCCGGGGGCGCACTGACCTTCGGGGATCTCAATGACCCGGACTCTGATATTCGCAAATTGCTGGCAGACGAGTATGCCATCCGGCGGAAACCGAACCTGGGGACCTTCCCCTCGGTGTTCTATATCGTTTGATCGTATGAGGGAGCTATGCTAGAAAAAGCGCTTAAAGGAAGCAAGACCTACTGGATGTGGCTGCTGGCCCTGGCGGTGGTGATTGCCGTCGGATTTGTTGTCTACCTGCGCCAGCTCGACTTTGGCCTTGGCATTACGGGCATGAGCCGGGATGTAACCTGGGGGTTTTACATCGCCCAGTTCACTTTTCTGGTCGGAGTGGCCGCCTCGGCGGTGATGCTGGTGCTGCCCTACTACCTGCACGATTACAAGACATTCGGCAAGATCACGGTTTTGGGCGAGTTTCTGGCCGTGGCCTCGGTGCTCATGTGCATGCTGTTTATCATCGTGGATTTGGGCCAGCCCATGCGGCTGTTAAACGTGATCTTCTATCCCACGCCCCACTCCATGCTGTTTTGGGACATGATCGTCTTAAACGGGTATTTGTTTTTAAACATCGTCATCGGCTGGAACGTGCTGGATGCGGAAAGAAACAACACGGCCCCGGAAAAATGGATCAAACCTCTGATCTATCTTTCCATCCCCTGGGCGGTGAGCATTCACACGGTCACTGCATTTCTCTACTGCGGCCTTCCCGGAAGGGGCTTTTGGCTGACCGCGGTACTGGCCCCCCGCTTTCTGGCTTCGGCCTTTGCCGCAGGCCCGGCATTTCTGATTCTGCTGAGCTTTATCATTCGCCGGTTTACCGGGTTTGACGCAGGAACCAAGGCCCGGCAGACCCTGGCCAAGATCGTGGCTTATGCTGTGATAGCCAACCTGTTTTTCTTTCTCTGCGAAGTGTTTGTGGCCGTCTACAGCCAGATCCCGGAGCATATGAGCCATCTGCAGTACCTGTTTTTCGGTCTTCACGGACATGATGCGCTGGTTCCCTGGATGTGGAGTTCCATGGCCCTGATGGTGCTGGCGGTGATTTTCCTGATCATTCCCGCTGCCCGGCAAAATGAAACCACACTGATTTTTTCCTGCGCGTTTGTGTTTGTGGGCACCTGGATTGACAAGGGACTGGGGATGATCTCCGGCGGGTTTGTGCCCAACCCCTTGCACGAGGTCAACGAATACATTCCCTCGATTCCCGAGATTGTCATCACCATCGGTGTTTATGCCCTTGGACTTCTGGTGCTGACCCTTCTGTACAAGATTGTAACCGGGGTCAAAAGGGAAGTGGCCGGCCAGGGATAGCCCGGGGCCGCAGTTTTAAAAAAAGGACTTTTTCCTGGGTTCACCCGTCACAGCCAGGCGGGTGAGCCCTTTTTACGTTACATGTCTGATGCAATTTAAGCTTTTTACCGCGTCCGCTGTTGTTGCAGGAAGGAAGCCTTGCGGCCGGGGTCGGTTTTTTCGCTCCTGACCGTTTCCGGGTTTCTTCCATCCAACCCCGGGCAATTTCAAACTTTATTCGCCCCGGCATTGGCTGAATTTATCCCGGAAACGCTCAATGTCGCTTCACAAACCGACCCCGCCCCCGGGCTTGGAAGGGTTCTTGCCGGGGCAGCCCACGGGACCGGGCATGAAAACAACGCTTTTTAGGACTTGAATGTGTTCCTTCCGACTCCCTTGGTGTGAAACTTTGCACACAGTCGGCCATGATGCCGGCCCGGTGGCGGTTTGCGAGTCGCATTGAGCGCGCAAGCGGTCAGCAGGGAGCAAACCGCCACCGGGTCGGCATCATGCGACAATTACAGGACCAGGCACGAACAGCAACTTTTTTGAAGTTACTTAGAAGACAATTTTCAGATGTCGCTATCAATTATTATTGACAAACGGATAAAATCGGGTATAGTAGGTAAATTTTGAAAATACGAGTTTCTGGGAGGTTTTAGCCATGTATGCAGTTGTTGCCACAGGGGGCAAGCAATATAAAGTAACAAAAGGCGATGTGTTGCGCATCGAGAAGATCGCCGGGGATGTGGGCGACAGCGTGACCTTTGACAAGGTGTTGATGCTGTCAGACGGTGACGCGGTATCCCTGGGTCAGCCGGTTCTGGAAAACGCGGCAGTGCAGGCCCGGATCGTGGAACAGGCGCGGTCCAAGAAAATTCTGGTGTTCAAATACAAGCGCCGCAAGCGCTACCGCCTGAAAAAAGGCCACCGCCAGTCCTACACGGCCGTGCAGATCGATGATATCGCAGCAGGTGCGTAATAATTTTGTCTGATCCAAATTTTTTATATGAGGTATACGGAAAATGGCACACAAAAAAGCGGGCGGAAGCTCTAAAAACGGCAGGGACTCCCAGGGACAGCGCCGGGGAGTCAAGCGGTACGGCGGACAGAAAGTCCGGGCCGGCAACATCCTGGTGCGGCAGCTTGGCACCAAAATACATCCCGGTGAGAACGTCGGCATGGGAAAGGATTACACCCTGTTTTCCAAGATCGACGGAATGGTGAGTTATGAACGTCTCGGCCGCTCCCGGAAAAAAGTCAGCGTTTATGCGGCGTGAAATTCATCGATGAAGTTGTAATTGACGTGGCCGCCGGCCACGGGGGCCGGGGATGCGTGAGCTTCAGGCGGGAAAAATACATTCCCAAGGGCGGCCCGGACGGCGGAGACGGCGGTCACGGCGGCAATGTATCAATCCTCACATCGCATCGTTTGCGAACCCTTCACCAGTTCCGTTTCAAACGCCAGTTTCAGGCAGCCAACGGCGGCCACGGCCAGGGAAGCCAGAAAACCGGAAAAAACGGCCAGGATCTGGTCATTGAAGTACCGCCCGGCACCGTGATCCGGGACCGGCAAACCGATGAAATCATCCATGACTGCGTCACACCCGGGGAAACCTTCGTGGTTGCCAAGGGCGGACAGGGGGGCCGGGGAAATCGGCGCTTTGCCACCTCCACCAACCGCGCTCCCAGACACGCCCAGCCGGGCGAGCCTGGCGAAACCCGCACCCTTAAGCTCGATCTCAAACTTCTTGCCGATATCGGCATTATCGGTTTTCCCAATGCCGGCAAATCCACACTGATCAGCCGGATATCTTCTGCGCGGCCAAAAGTTGCCGATTACCCGTTTACCACCATCAATCCGGTGCTCGGCGTTGTAACCCCGGAAAACGGGGAGCCCTTTGTGGTGGCCGACATCCCGGGATTAATCCAGGGCGCCCACCAGGGAGCCGGCCTGGGCACGCGCTTTTTGCGGCATGTTGAGCGTACCCGGGTGCTGCTGCACATGGTGGATGCCTCAGAGATTGATGCAGATGATCCGCTTTCCGGATACACGGCCATCAACAGTGAACTGGCGGGTTTTAACCCGGAGCTGGCGGAAAAAAATCAGGTTGTGGTGCTAAACAAGATGGATCTGCCAGACAGCCAAACCCGGGCTGACGCCTTTATCCGCGCGGCCGGCAATCTGCCGGTGATCAAAATTTCCGCTGCCACGGGCAAAGGCATTGCCCAACTGGTCAATAAGCTAAACGAGATTGTCAACTCCGGAAAACACACCAATGGAAATTGACCGCAAAACCTGTTTTGATCAGGCCCGGCGCGTGGTGGTCAAGGTGGGAAGCGGGGTGCTGACCGCAGATGACGGGTTAAACACTGATGTGATTGCCAGTCTCAGCCGCCAGATCTGCCATCTGACCCGAAACGGGCTGGAAATCCTGCTGGTCTCATCCGGGGCCATGGCCTCGGGCCAGAAAAAAATCGGCCTGGACCGGCGGCCCGAGGAAATCCCCAAGCGCCAGGCCATGGCGGCCGTGGGCCAGGCCGGCCTGATTTTATGCTATGAAAACGCGTTTGCCCGCTACAACCGGCAGGTTGCCCAGATTCTGCTGACAAGCGATGATCTGTCCGTGAGCCGGCGGCGGTATCTAAACGCCAGAAACACCCTGCACACCCTTATGGCCTGGCACGTGGTGCCCATTATCAACGAAAACGACACCGTGGTGGTCGAGGAGATCAAGTTCGGGGACAATGACAATCTTTCCGCTTTGATTGCCCTGATGATGAATGCCGATATTCTGGTCAATCTCACGGATATCGACGGCCTGTATACCGGCGATCCCAGAACAGATCCCAAAGCCCGCCAGATCCCGGTGGTGGAGCGAATTACCCGGGACCTTGAAAAAACCGCAAGCGGCCTGCCCGGGGTCCTGGGCACCGGGGGGATGCTGTCGAAAATCCGGGCAGCGCGCAAGGTTACGGTTGCCGGCATTCCCATGGTCATTGCCAACGGCCGGGAAGAAGACGTGCTGATCCGGCTCTTTGAAGGCCAGGCGCGGGGCACCTTTTTTGCGCCCGCCCACAGCCGGATTCCCAACCGGAAATCCTGGATCGGGTTTGCCTTAAAACCCAGGGGCGAGGTCGTCATTGACCAGGGTGCGGCCCGGGCTATTCTGGAGAAGGGAAAAAGCCTGCTTTCCGGCGGCATCCGGGATGTGACCGGTGATTTCGGTGCGGGCTCGCCGGTGCATATCGTGGATTCCGACGGCCGGCACCTGGCAGCGGGCCTGGTCAATTACAGCGCAGCCGAAATCCGCCGGATCATGGGCTGCCAGTCGTGCCAGATCAGCGAGAAGCTGGGTCATAAATCCTATGACGAGGTCATCCACAGAAACAACATGACCCTTTTGGGGTAAGAAAATGGCCCAAAAACACCAGGAAAGGACGGGTGCCATGAATATCGAAACCACAGTGGCGGAAATGGCAAAGGCAGCCGGCCGGGGCGCCAGGGCCCTGGCCCGGTGCTCATCAGAAGAGAAAAACAACGCCTTAAACCGCATTGCCGAAAAACTCATAGAAAACAAGGCCCAAATTCAGGCCCAAAACGCAAAAGACGTGGAAGCAGCCCGAAACCAGGGCCTGTCTGCGGCCATGATCGACCGGCTGACCATCACAGACAAGGTGCTTTCCGCCATGGCTGATGGGCTTAGAGAAGTCGCCGCCCTGGAAGACCCGGTGGGGTCCATGGACGGCACCTGGGTCCGGCCAAACGGTCTTTCGGTGAGCCGTATGCGCATTCCTTTAGGAGTGATCGGCATTATCTACGAATCCCGGCCAAACGTGACCATTGACGCTGCCGGGCTCTGCATCAAGTCCGGAAATGCGGTGATTCTGCGGGGGGGATCAGAGTCCCTGCACTCCAATCAGATCCTTGCCAAAACCGTATCCGCGGGCCTTGCCGAAGCCGGCCTGCCGGAAACCGCGGTCAGCCTTATTCCCGTGCGGGAGCGCGAAGCGGTAAACGCCCTTTTGAACCAGGACGCGCATGTGGATCTTATCATCCCACGGGGCGGCGAGGGCCTGATCCGGTTTGTGGCGGAAAACTCGAAGATTCCAGTGCTCAAGCATTACAAGGGGGTCTGCCACGTTTACGTGGACGCCTCGGCCGAAACCGGGATGGCAACGGAAATCTGCATGAATGCAAAGGTCCAGCGCCCCGGGGTGTGCAATGCCATGGAAACCCTGCTGGTGCACCAGGATGCGGCGCAAACCTTTTTGCCGGAAATGGCCCGGCAGTTTGCCCAGGCCGGCGTGGAGCTGCGGGGGTGTGAAAAAACCCGCCAAATTCTTACTGATATTGTCGCAGCCACGGAAGCCGACTGGCCCGAGGAATACCTGGATTTGATTCTGGCGGTGAAAATCGTTGAATCCATGGACGAGGCCCTGGCCCATATTGCCGCTTACAGCTCTCAGCACACAGAGGCCATTGTCACGAGCAATTACCAGCGCGCCCACCGGTTTTTGCAGGAGGCCGACTCATCCGTGGTGCTGGTCAACGCCTCCACCCGGTTTAACGACGGCGGCCAGCTCGGCCTGGGCGCGGAAATGGGCATCAGCACCTCCAAGCTGCATGCCTTCGGCCCCATGGGCCTTCGGGAACTGACCACCACCAAGTTCGTGGTTCTGGGAACCGGCCAGATCCGGACGTAAACCAGGTATGGATCCCATGCAAATCAGGGCCGGGCTTTTCGGGGGAACGTTTAATCCAGTGCATCTGGGCCATCTGCGCATGGCCGAGGAGGTGCGCGAGGCATTTGGATTGGACAAATTTTTTTTTATCCCCGCAGCCAACCCCCCCCACAAGACCGACAAGGACCTGGCCCCGGCCATAGACCGCTATGAAATGCTGCAGGCCGCCATTTCCGGAAACCCCGGTTTTGAAATCTCGGACGCGGAGCTTCGGCGGCCGGGCCGATCCTATACCATTGACACGGTAAGCCAGGTCTCAGCCCTGCTGCCCCGGGGCGCCCGCTGCTTTTTGATCATGGGCCTGGACGCGTTTGCGGAAATCGATACCTGGAAGGATTATCTTCGGCTGCTTGATACCATCGAGGTGATTGTCATGTCCCGGCCGGCACCCACGGATCCGAAGGAAAAAATGGCAGAGGTGATTTTTGACCGCATATCTGCCGGCTATGAATATGACCCTGCGGCCCGGCGGTTCTACCACCCGGAAAAACAGGCGATTTACTGGTTTGAGGCAACGGCTCTGGATATTTCCGCCAGCCGGATCCGTTCTCTGACCGCACAGGGAAAATCCATCCGCTACCTTGTGCCTGAGGCGGCAGAGGGCTATATTTACAAAAAGGGATTGTATAAATGACAGAGGCAAAAAGCCAACCGGATTTAAAGCCGTTTGTAGAAGCCATCCTGGGCCGCAAGGCAATGGATCTGGTGGCCCTGGACGTTGCCCGGGTCACGGACGTGGCAGACGTGTTTATGATCTGCAGCGGCCGGTCCAGCCGGCAGGTATCCGCCATTGCCGAGTATGTGGAATCCGAGCTCAAAAAAGCCGGAATCCGGCCCTTGAGCGTTGAAGGGGTCAAGGACGGCCAGTGGGCACTGATTGATTACGGCTACGTGATCATCCATATTTTCTATGATCCGGTGCGGCGGTTTTACGACCTGGAAAGCCTGTGGGCCGATGCCCGGCGCATTGACTTGTCTGCATATCCCCAATTTCAACAACCGGCTGAAGAAAGCGATGACAGCGATGAATGATTTTCCCAAAAACCGATGCCTGCTTTTGATCTTAGACGGCTGGGGCCTTGGTCCGGCCGGGCCGGACAATGCATTGTCTGTTGCCAATACCCCGTTTCTCGACCGGCTCATGGAAACCTGCCCGCATACGTATCTGGAATGCACGGGTCCGGCAGTGGGTCTTCCGGAAGGGGTTATGGGAAACTCCGAGGTGGGCCATTTAAACATTGGCGCCGGCCGGGTGGTCTACCAGGTGCTGCTGCGCATTGATCTGGCCATCAAGGACGGCTCCTTTTTTGAAAACCCGGCCCTGGCCGAAATTATGAAAACCGTGCGGGATAAGGGCTCAGCCCTTCATCTCATGGGCCTTGCCTCGGATGCCGGGGTTCACAGCCAGCTTGCGCATTTGTTTGCCCTGGTGGATATGGCCGGGCGCTACGGGCTTGAAAAGGTATATATCCACCCGATTTTAGACGGCAGAGACACCCCGCCGGACAGCGGCGTGGGCTATGTGCGCCAAATTCAGGAAAACCTTGAAAATCATCCATATGCCAAAATCGCGACTTTGTGCGGCCGGTATTATGCCATGGACCGCGACACCCGCTGGGACCGCACGCGCATGGCCTATGAGCTCTATACCCTGGGCCAGGGAGAGCCGGAAACCGACCCGGTGCGCGCTGTAAAAAACGCCTACACCAGGGGTGAGACAGACGAGTTTGTCAAGCCCGTGGTCATCACCGACAGCCAGGGTGACCCAATGGGCACGGTGGCGGATGACGACGGCATTATTTTCTACAATTTCCGCCCGGACCGGGCCCGGCAGATCACCCGGGCATTTACCGAAGACCCGTTTGAGCCTTTTGAGCGAACAAAGCGGCCCAAATTGTCCGGCTATGTCACCATGACCCACTTTGACGAATCCTTTGACCTGCCCGTGGCATTCGGCCCGGTTCACCTGACAAACATCGTGGGCGAGGTGATCAGCAAAAACGGCCTGCATCAGCTGCGCATGGCCGAAACCGAGAAATACGCCCATGTGACCTATTTTTTCAACGGCGGAGAGGAAACCCCGTTTGAAAACGAGGACAGAAAGCTCATTCCCTCTCCCCGGCAGGTGCGCACCTATGATGAAAAACCGGAAATGAGCGCCTATGAGGTGGCCGAAGAAGCCGTGTCCCGGCTTGCGTCGGAAAAGTATGATTTGATCGTGATCAATTTTGCCAACATGGACATGGTGGGCCATACCGGGGTCATGGAGGCGGCTGTAAAAGCGGCCGAGGCCGTGGATGCGTGCGCAAACAAGGTGGTCACATGCGCCCGCGAGCACGGGTACATATCCCTGGTAACCGCCGATCACGGCAATTCTGACCAGCTCCGGGAACCTGACGGCTCACCCCACACTGCCCATACCATGAACCCTGTCCCGTTTGTGATCTGCGGGCAAGGGCTTTCCGGGACAAACCTGCAGCACGGGGTGCTCGGCGATATCGGCCCGACCATCTTCTATCTCATGGGCATTGACCAGCCCGAAGAGATGACCGGAAAGAATCTGATCCAAACCTGAAATTCCAAAGCAATGCAGGCCAGACCCATGCAGACCAGTAAAGAAGTTGAGATCATAACCGATTATCTGACCGGAAAAACACTTGCCAACGTGGGTGCAGAGGCCAACCGCCAGGCTGTGGAGCGCCTGCTGGTGGAACAGAAAGGATTTTTGGCACAAGACATTGCCGTAAACCTGCCCTTTGGGTTTACCGTTGCCGGCCATCCCTATGAAACAGCCCTGGACCTGGTGGTGTTTGTGGAAAACCGGCCGTTTATGGTGATCAAGTGCGCGGCCGGGTCCCTGGATTCAAGACAAAAAGAGGTGGTGGCCGCAGCCCGGATTCTTTTGCCGGATAACATCGTGCCCTATGCGGCTGCATCTGACGGGCAGACCGCACTGGTCTATGACGCGGTTTCCGGAAAACAGATTGGACAGGGAGCAGATGCCCTGCCGGACGCCCAAAGCGCTGCGCGCCTGCTGCAGGAAAATCCGCCGGTGGCACTGCCGGAAAAGCGCCGGGAAAAAGAATACCTGATTTTTCGGTCCTATGACATGATGAATGTCAATGTCTGCCGGCCCGGGCAGGATGAATCCGGCTGATGCCGGAAAGGGGGCGTTTGTGAAAAAAACCGGTGTTGATTTTTTGTTTGTTTTAAATGCCGCAATTACAAATATCCGGCTGTATCCGCCCACAAGCGAAATCATCCAGACCTCTGTTGCACGAATGGAAACCGCTTTAAAAGAGGTGCTGGCAGATGGCGAGCCCCTGGAATTTGCCGAATCCGAGAAAAATCTGCTGGCCGCCGGCCAGCCCCTGCCGGAAAAACAGCAGCAGCGGCCACAGATCCGCTCTTTTCTGTCAATGCTGCTGGATTTTGGTATTAAAAGCATCACCTTTTACCCGGGTATTACCGGCCCGGAAATTTCCCAGTTTTTGCAGGTGATGGGAAAATCCGCCCAAGAAATCCAAAACGCCGGCGGTCCGGCCCATATGATCAAAGATGCCGGGATTTCCCACATTGTCATTGACGAAAAAATCTATGTTGAAAGAGACGCCGACCGGCAGATCGTTTCAGGGCTGGATATCAGTGACACGGATTTTGTCCGATACCTGCTGGGCGAAGAAGACTCCGCGGATCAGCAAACCATTGATCAGGTCCGGGAAATGGCCGATGCCCCGGGCTGGTTTGCCCGGGTGTTTGAAACCGGCGCCCGCTACCTGCTTGAGCAGCACGCGGATGCAACCCGGGCCGAGCAGACCCGGATGGCCGGCCGCATGCTCGATTCCCTGGCAGGGCTTTCAGATGCCGACACTGAGCAGATTCTAAAATCCATTTCAGAAGCCTTTGACCAAACCCCTCAGGACGTGCATTCCTCAGATCCGGCAGAGACCATCGGCAAACTGCTGGACCAGTACAAGCAGGCAGCAGAACCGCCCACCCCCCCGGGCCGTCCCAAGACCGTCAAGGAGGCCCTGTCCCGGATTTTAAAAGGCGATCACTCCCCGTTTCTGGATCAAAAAACCGCAGATTTGCTGCCCAAAGCAGCCATGCAAATGGCCCGGCAGGAAAAACACGATATGCTGGCGGGCCTGACAGCACAGATGGGACAAGCCCTGGGCGATGACGCCCCGGAAGTGCGCCGGGCGGTGGCACGGATCATGGCCCAAACCGATGAGCAGATGGAGGCCGAAGACCGGCTGGATCAGCGCATTGCCATGTCGAAAAAACTCGTTGAATGGATCAAAGGTGAAGACCGCATTTCAGAAGAATATGAGCAGGTGACCCATCGGCTGGAAAATCTGGCTGAAACCGTCATCACCCAAAAGGACTCAGCAGCGGATGCCGAACACATCCTCGAGGCCTATGCCCTGATCCGCGACGGCCGGCTTTCCAAACAGGAAGCCATCCAGGCCCTGGCCGCAAACATGCTCCAGCATCTTTCCACGGACCAGATCCTGGAAATGGTGCTCAGCAAGGCGGGAAACACATCAGACACGGGAAAGGAAGACATCCGCACCCTGGTGATCCTGGGCTCGACCACCATTGAACGCCTGCTTGACCGGCTGCGCGACAGCCACAACATGGCCGAGCGCAACCGGATCGTGCAGGCCGTCTCCCGGATGGGCAATGCCGCAGTTCAGCCGGTGGCAGAAAGGCTCGCCCAGGGAGGCCCGTGGTTCTACATCCGGAACCTGGCCCTGCTGCTGGGCCGCATCGGCGGGCCCGAGCAGCTGAGCCTGCTTGAGCCCCTGCTCACGTACCCGGACTACCGGGTGCAGCTCGAGGCAGTCAAAAGCGTTCAGGCCATTGACGGGGACAAGGCCGGGGATATGCTGCTAAAGCACATTCCGGTGGTTGAGCCTCAGTTGGCCGGCCATATTGTTTCAGTCCTGGGCGCCATTCGATATCAGCCCGCAGCCCCGTATCTGATCAACCTGCTGGAATCCAAGTCGTTTTGGCAGAACAAGGCGGTGCGCGATGAAATCCGGACAAAGGCCTGCGAGGCCCTGGGCCGGATGCAGGCGAAAGAGGCGGTCTCCGCCCTGGAGAAAGTCGTGCGCACCCGGGGGTTTTTCAGCGGATATCCGGAAAATATCCGGGCAGCAGCGGCAAAAGCCCTGTCCCAGATCAAGCGGGTTTAAAAAAAGCCATTGTAAAAAAAATGGCCCGAAACTGCATTGCGCAGCTCCGGGCCTTGAATAGCGGGTCAGTGCAGGTGTTTACACCCCGGCCACATCCTTGCCGCAGTGCTTGCAGACTTTTGCGCGTTTTTTGATGATTTCCGCGCAAAACGGGCACTCCCGGGTAAAGTGGCGTTCATGGATTTTGGAAATGGCCTCGTTGCTTTTCTCCTGGAGCAGCTCGTTTCCGAAGCGGCGGTTGTTGAGCACTTCCAGGGCTTCCAGACCCGCGATGTCCCCTGCCATTTCAGCAGCTTTGATCCGCACCCGGGCCGGTTCAGACGGATCGAGCAGCATCTGCACACAGGTCACGGAATCATTGGAAACATAGCACTCAGACAGGACGGAAAAGCCCTTTTTGATGGATTCCTTGAGCCTTTCCTCTGCAGCCACCACCTCGTCATCCACAATCTGGCCCTGGCCCCCAATGGAGCTGAAAACCGGCATCACCTCGAAATTGCTGCCGTGGGGGCTTTTGATGCAGCGGTAGGATGCCCGCTGGGCATAGTTTTCCCACATGTTCTCCCAGCCCTCGACAAACAGCGGACACTCGTCGTTAAAGCACACATACATATAAGGCGAGTCCCAGCCCAGCCCGTCGCCAACCGCAATGGGCGGGATTTCCCATATGCTCATCTCCTGGCCGCAGTGCGGGCACGCAGGCTTTTCCTGCTCCATGATCTTTTCAAATACCTGTTCCTTGGTCTCAAACATTTTTCTGATCTCCTTCTATGTTGGGAAATCCCGGAAAATTATTTATCTTCCAGGGATTCGTCGGACGCGTCATCCAGGGGCTCTTCCGCGGGGGGCTGCTCAGCCGGTGCCTGGTCAGCCGGGGCTTCGTCATCGAGCAGATCCTCGATTTCCACAGAGTCCTCTTCTTCGGTTTCAACATCTTCTTCCTGGCGCTGAAACAGCTCCACATCATCAAACACCAGTTCCACAGGGTCGCCGGGTGCATCTGTTTGCCGGTAAAGATCAACCACCGTATCCGCGATTTTTTCAATGTAATCCGAAATCGGATACAAATTGGGCGTGCGCAGGGTGTCGATCAAAGACTTTCGGCCTTCATCCACGGCCTTTTGAATCTGGTCCTGGTCATAGGACTCCTCGCAGACCAGGGAAAACATGTCCTTGCTGAGCTCGGCATATTCCTGGATGGTCAATCCGCCGGTTTCACTGTCTTTTGAAATTGCGTATTTCTGTTTCATTTAAACGGCTCCTGAAGAACTTGTGCTGTATGGTCAGACATTTACGAATAAAATCCAAAATCCGGAAAATTTCCCGAAAAAACCCAATGAAATCCTATAATAAGGCATATATAACTCCTGTCAATACACAACACGCACCCCGGCTCCCAAAACCCCAAAAAAGCATTGACCCGGGGATTTGCGCTCTGATAGAAAAGATCTGTTCAAACCGGAGGGATGGCCGAGTGGCTTAAGGCGGCGGCCTTGAAAGCCGTTGAGCGAAAGCTCCGTGGGTTCGAATCCTACTCCCTCCGCCATATTCTTAATAATTTCAGTCATTTATAAAACATATTGTTTCTGTGTTACCATCCGGGACGCCATCCGGAAAAGAGGTTGCTTAGTGATTCTTCAAAAGTGTTTACCCTGCCTGAATATGTTCGTTTCTTTTCTGTGTGCCGCCAGCAGTATATAACCTCGCCCCGGGGTTTTGATGAAAATCCGGCTCTTCTCCCGGTTCCAGCAGATCAAGATTAAGGAATACGAGGCCCTAAAAGCCGAAAGTGAAGATCTCCAGGAAGAGCTCGAATGCCTGCATAACAATGATTGCAGATTTCTGATAATGGGTTTTAATCTGGATATACCTGGGGGCTTTGAAAATCTTTTTGTTCACTGTTTACTTTTGTACATTTTTATTGTACAGAGATGTAAAATGTACAAAAGTAAACATTTTAGGCACGCCATGGAACCTGAAAACAATATTAACCCCCGTTTCGCTGATACAAAGAAAATTCTTGATGCGGCAAAGCAGGCATTTAAAGAGGCTGCCGGCATAGATATGCAGATCACGGAAGCCGTGCTCCCGGGAAAAAACCAACCCGACGCCGTATTACAGGTTTATGCCCCTGAAGCAAAGACAAAAAAATATTATCCTGAAATAAAAAAAGAGATCACAAAAGCGGCTCTGCTAAGCTATTTGGCGGAACGGACCGGCCGGTTTGATAAACCGGGAATACTGGTTGCCTGGTATGTGAATCCTCAAATGGCGGAGCACTTGAAGGAAAAAAACATTGCATTTATTGATGCTGCAGGCAATGCGTATATCAACGACCCGCCGATATACATTTTTATTACCGGCCGGAGAAAAAGGCATATCCCGGAAAAAACGACTGTTGGCAGAGCTTTTAAGCCCGCGGGGCTGAAAGTCGTTTTTGCCCTGCTTTGCCAGCCGGAATTGGCAAAAGCCCCGTACCGGGATATTGTAAAAGCTGCCAATGTCGCCCAGGGAACCGTGGGCTGGGTGATGCATGATCTGAAACAACAAAATTTTCTGGCAGTCAGGGGAAGGCTCGGCCGTAAACTGATCAATGCAGCCAGGCTTTTTGATCTGTGGGTTGAAACTTATGCAAGGGAACTCAGGCCGAGGTTGTATATCGGAAAATACAAAACAAAAAAAAATGACTGGTGGAAAAATCTCAATCATCAAAACACCGGTGCACTTCTGGGCGGTGAGCCTGCCGCCGCTTTTTTAACGGATTATCTGAAACCCGGCGCAATAACGGTTTACGTCCCCGAAGAAATAAATCAATTTCTTTTGGCGAATCATTTAAGAAAAGCCCGGGATGGTGACGTCGAACTGTTCCAAAAATTCTGGGGTTTCGAATATCAGTGGAATTATAAAAATATTGTTCCCCCGCTGCTTGTCTACGCCGATCTTCTTGCAATGGGCAATGACCGGAATCTTGAAGTCGCAAAAATGATTTATGACAAATTCATTTGGGTGTGGCTCTTTTGCATTGTCCTAAATTTTGATTGTTTGTTGTTCTATACTGTTTCATAGTCTAAAAGTTTTACTTGATCCTTCTCAGGTGTGCGC
>NZ_JBSRLA010000030.1:0-40165 GCF_055149105.1 Desulfosalsimonas sp.
TCATTGGCCGGCACCTCCCGGCTCAATGTATTACGGAAGAAAACCAAACTGAAGAAAAAGGGAAGAAAAAGAAGAAAATGGTTTTAAATTAATAAGTTGTAAGAAAAAACAAGGAAGTAGACGTACATTTTCAGACCGCCAGCTTTATGGCATTTTTATACTGGCGCTGACAAATGGGGTCTGCAGCCTGAAAAAACCCCGGAGATCTTTGACTCCTGTCACAAGTATGGACATTCCGATGCAGCTTTTGAGCCCAACACCGCGCAAAAAGAAGCCCTTGAAAGCCTGGCGGCCCAGCGCAGGCAGGGAGCAACCAAGGCCGCAGTAGTCGCTGCCACCGGGATCGGAAAAACATATCTTGCAGCGTTTGACTTTAAGCAGAGCAGCCATAAAAGCCTTCTGTTTATAGCCCACCGCGAAGATATACTGAGCGGTGCCCTGGAAACTTTCCGCAAGGTCATGAATGACCCGAATTTTGGCGTGATCTACGGAAGGGGCAATTCCAATGCCGGTGATGGCAGTGCGGTTTTCGCAATGATACAGAGTCTTGGCAGAAACAATCACCTGGACAACTTTTCCCCCAGCCAGTTTGAATATATCGTGGTCGATGAATTCCACCGTGCAGAAGCTGCCGGCTACCGGAGAGTGCTGTCCCATTTCCGCCCGCAGTTTCTCCTGGGCCTGACAGCCACACCCGAAAGGATGGACGGCAGAGATGTTCTGGCCCACTGCGATTACAATGTCGCCTATGAAGTGCGGATTCTGGAGGCAGTAAGGCCTGGAGGCAGTAAGGCGTGGGTGGCTGGCACCCTTCCAGTATTTTGCCATCTATGATGAAACAAATTATGAACAGATCCCGTGGCGGGGGACCCGATATGATGAAGAAGCCCTGGACGCTGCGCTTAAAAATGACACCCGCACCACCATCGTGGCCCGGAATCTTAGAAAATATCTGCCGGCAACCGGCAAAATAAAGGCGCTGGCATTCTGCACCTCGGTCAGTCATGCCCGCTATACAGCCGAAAAGCTCACAAAAGATCACAATATCCCGGCAATGGCCCTGTGGGGAGAAGCAACAGATGAAGACCGCCATACAGCCATGGACCGGCTTCAGCAGGAAGACGATCCCTTAAATGTTATCTGCACCGTAGACCTGTTTAATGAAGGCACGGATATACCCGCACTGACCCATGTGCTATTTCTGCGGCCCACCCAGTCCTTTACCCTTTTTCTGCAGCAGCTCGGCCGGGGCCTGCGCAAGTATCCGGGGAAGGATTTCCTGGTCGTGCTGGATTTTGTCGGAAATTTCAGAAAGGCACACACCGCTCCTCTATCACTTGCCGGATATACTTCCCTGGCCGACTTTGCTGCCTTCCCGGATGCAAAAATCCAAAAGACAATGGCGCAAAACCTGCCCGAAGGCTGCTATGTCAGCGCTGATCTTGAAGTCCGGAAACTCTGGGATGAACAAATAAAACAGATTTTTCAAACGAAATTTTCTGTAGAAAACCGCCTGAAGATGGTTTATCAGGATATTAAAAACGATCTTGGCAAAGATGATCTTCAACTGCTTGATATATTGTATAATGCCTATGATATTGACCCATATGTTTATTTAAAAAAGTTCGGCAGCTGGCTTCGGGCAAAAAAATTCTGCGAAAACGGCAATATCAGTCAGTTTGAAAACAATCTGCTGGGCACCCGGGGTGAAGAGTTCCTTGCCCATATTGAAACCGGCATGAACCCCGTAAAATCATATAAGATGGTTGTTCTCCTGTCACTTTTGGAACTTGAAGGCACAAGCTGGAGAATAGAAGATATCGCCGGGCAATTTTTGTCTCACTACTTGAATCATCCGGACCATATTTTCGACTACGATGCATTGGCCAGATCATCGGATCCTGAGAACTATCGCATTTCTTCAGTAATTGCCCATCTCAAAAACATGCCCTTGGACAAACTGAGCAATACCCCGGAAGATTGTTTTGTTCTGGACAGCAGCAACAATGTTTTCCGAATCAAACCCGAATATGAATCATTCTGGAGGGATGCATCGTTTCGAAATCTCGTAAAAGACCGTGCTGAATTTCTTTTGGCTCGTTATTTCATGAGAGCCCGGCTGCAGCAAGTCATCTATTACAGTCCTTCTATTCGAAAAGAAGGCTTTAAGGTAAACCGAAAATTTATTGATGAATTTTTTGCGGACAACCCGCCGGAGCCTGGAGAAAAAAGGAAAATTATAATAGTTGCGGACAATAAAAAATTCAAAGCATTTTTGTTCCGCAACGCCCGTGATAATGAATACCAGATGTCTTATGATGAAAAAAGCCGGATTGCCGAGTTTTTCCAAAACGTTTTTGCTACTCCCCCGGAAACCGGTGAAAAGGCTTTTACACTGGTCGCGGATAAGAACAGCCTGCGACTGGAGTTGCCCCAAAAAATTGTCGATCTTCGTGGGATGGTGGTGGATATCCCCTATACAAAGAACCCGGATACGGGCATAACCACCAAATTCCGGGAATTATTGAGCCAATCCGTTGATCAGACCGAATGGGAGATGCTATTTGAAAAACCGGCTTATGAGGGATCAATAGAAATTGAAATCGTGGACGGGGATGCATTCCGGGCATGGACGGGTGCGAAATTCAGAGACAAGTCCCGTTTCCCGGCAAGAATAAAAGCTGCAGCTACAGCGCTTTTACATGAAGGCTTTCGCGGGGAGTTCCGTGTAGAGGCAAAGGGGAAACGGGTTTTAATCAGCCAAATAGCAAAATAAAGAGGTTATGAAAAAGCCAAACCAATCGTGAGATTGGAACGGAAAGTCACGGGTCTTGCCGGTACTGGTTTTTAAAAATGGATGAGGCTGCCCCAATGGTTTAAAGCATTCACCGCGCAGGTCATTTATGAAGCGTGATTTCGAACTCAGTCTATAAGAATCGTCAGCAGTTTAGGGGCGCGAAAGACGAAAAACACAAAAAAGCAAAAACGGATTATTATGAAAACTGCAAAAGAGTATTTCAACAAATCGGCAGATCAGTGGGACAAACCCCGGCGGGTCGCCATGGCAGACAATGTGTCAGCGGCGATACGGAAAAATATCCCTGTTTCCAAAACCATGACGGCCATGGAATTCGGCTGCGGCACCGGGCTGATCAGCATGGCCCTGGCCCCGGAGGTGAAACATGTACTGGCCGTGGATATGTCTGAAAATATGCTGGCGGTGCTGGAAAAAAAGATTGCTGACAACCGGGTGGACAATATTACCCCTTGTCAGCTGGATCTGACCGGGGGAGAGGTGCCCGGGGAGCGGTTTGATCTGATCTTTTCGAGCATGGTCCTTCATCATGTAAAAGATGTGGACAATCTTCTGGAAACCTTTTTTGAGCTGCTAAACCCCGGCGACAGGCTGGCCCTGGCCGATCTGGACGCGGAAGACGGCGGGTTTCACGGAGATATCCCGGATGTATTTCATCAGGGGTTTGACCGCAAAGAACTGGGCCGGATGCTGGAAAGAAAAGGTTTTACGGATATTTCCGCGGCAACGGCCCATGTGATTGAAAAAGAAAGTGCCACCACCGGCAAGCCGGCTGAATTTCCTGTATTTCTGATCACCGCAAAAAAAAATACAATTTCTTGATTCTTTTCTGAATTGACCCGCAACAATCCAGGAGTGGTTATCACGGACTGGAATATTTCGCAGATGTGCTGACTCAAATACAGGCCGTCGCAGGCATGGTAATCTTCATAATTCACATCACTTGTAAAATGCTGGATCCCAGGTCTTGAGAGTCTTTTTGTGCCTGAGGCAATCGCCGATTTTTTGACAACTGATGCAGGCGTGACTATTTTTTTATCCGAATCCGGGGAGTATCGTTTGCACAGTCGACGATGCAAGGGGCCTTCAAGAGATGAAACATCAATGAAGCTTCACCCAAGGAGATGAGAATGACAACTGAAAAATCCATAGATAAGATCTTGTTTGCACTGGAGCTTTCTTCCCTTTCCAAAAGTGTTGCCGAATGGGTAAAGGTGATGGGAAAACAATTCAATGCCGAAGTGCATGTGCTGCACGTAGTACCCGAGCTTGACTACTGGAAAGTCGCCTATGCCATATCCCCGAGGCATCTGGATGATGAAAACAAAATCCTGAATAATGCAGAAAACCAGGTTGAAGCCTTCTGCCAGGAAAACCTCGAGGCACTGCCTAGGCTCAAAACAAAGGTCGTGATCGGCAAACCCGCAGAAGAGATCGTCAATTATATCAAAGATGAATCCATCTCCATGGCGGTGATGGGCACCCACGCCAAAAGTGGTCTGGACCGGACAATATTCGGTTCTGTTGCAGACCGCGTTCTCCGATTGTCCCCGGTGCCCGTATTCACAGTCAACCCGCACCCCCCGGAAAACTAATCCAGGCGAGCACTGGGCAGCCGACGAACGGGGACCTATTTCTGCAAGAACCGGCAAACCCGGGAAAAATGTCTAATCCGGATTTCCTCTGCAACGCGTTTCATGCCTTCAATGGTTGGGGCAATCAGTCCGCTGCTCTTGTTGTATCTTGTCAGCAGTTCCCATGCACAATCTCTTGACGGCGAAGATGAACTCATAACTTACCCTCCAATGTCAGTGGATCCATGCTCCTGTACCCCCCACGCATCTGAGTCCGCCGCATACCGGAGAATGAAAACACGGCCCTCCCCGGTCTTGACCTTGAAATAATTGACAACCGGTTTATCCGCTGTCAGGCCGCCTTCATACCATCGGTCCAGTATTTCGGATATTTCCACCCGGCGGCCCTGGCAGATAAAGGCCACAGGCAGTTGACAGGCCTTGTATCCGCTGTAGCATTCAACTGCCGCGGGCTGGTAAATTCTGTCTGCATCAAAATCGTTTTCAGCCATCTATCAGGTCCAGTTTCTTTGCCCGGGGCCATTGTTTAATCCGGATTTCCCGTTTCAGCGCCGATGACCGGGTTGGATGAGATTCCTGATAAACCAGTTCAACCGGCGTTCGGGCTCTGGTGTAATTGCAGCCTGTTTTCAGGTTGTGCTCCCCAATCCGTCTGGAAACATCCTTTGTGATGCCCGTGTAAAGGCTGTTGTCCGCACAGCGGATGATGTATAGGTGCCACATATCAGAGGGATTGTTTTTTCTTATGAATTGGGTTCTGTTTGAACACTCATGGATTGTCAGGCTATTTTCGCTTTTAATGCCATGATTTATATGGCCGATACAGTTGGAAAAGACAACCGGAAATTGACCCCCTCCGAGCAGTTGCTTGCAGCCTATCAGGCTCAGAATTGGATGCCGGCATAAATGGTATTTGACAAAATTCAACGCTGCCCGTATTTCTTTAAAAAAACCGATCTGACCGCAAAAGCGAAAAGATCGCCGGCCGGCAGAAAGACAAATGAAAGTGGCTATAAAGGAGGAAATGTTTTGCCGATTGTAAAAATTGACATGATAGAAGGCCGCACTGATGAACAGAAAAAGAACATGATCAGGGAAGTGACCGAGGCAATATCAAAAACAGCCGATGCCAAGCCTGAAACCATTACCATCATTATCAATGATCTCCCAAAGATCAATATCGCCAAGGCGGGCAAATCCCTGGCGGAAACAGCGTAGGAATCCGCTTAATATCTTTTCTCCCGCTCACGGGGATTGAAATGGCGGTTTCCAACAGAATGCGTGAGGTATCAGTCAAGGCAATGCTGATTGTCTTGTTTTGAAATGAATCTATTTCTGCTCAATGGCTTCACGTACTTTGATTGCCAGATCCTGAATGGAAAAGGGCTTTTGAATAAAATGCACCCCCTGTTCGAGAACACCGTGATGAGCGATTACATCGGCTGTATAACCGGACATGTAAAGGGTTTTCACTGCTGGCTGGCAGAGAGCCAACCGGGCTGAGAGATCCCGGCCGTTCATCTCCGGCATGATCACTTCTGTTATGAGAAGCTGTATTGTGGCCTCATGTTTTTCGGCAAGCTTTAAAGCCTCACCCGGATTTTCGGCGGTCAGCACAGTGTAGCCCAGTCTTTCGAGCATACCCTCAACCAATTGTAAAATTGCCGTTTCATCTTCGACAAGCAAGATGGCCTCAGAGCCGGCAAGCATTTGTGCTGTTGATTTGCTGGCCGATTCCGAGGCAGATTCCTGCGGGTTGTTGCGGGGCAGATAGATGGTAAACGTCGTACCCTGCCCGGGCTCGCTGTAGACATTGATAAATCCGGAGTTTTGCTTGACAATGCCGTAGACCGTGGGCAGGCCCAGGCCGGTTCCCTTGCCGACTTCCTTTGTTGTGAAAAACGGTTCAAAAATGTTGTCTATGGTTTCCTTGTCCATGCCGCATCCGTTGTCGCTGACCGCCAGCATCACGTATTGCCCCGGAATGAAACCTGCATGTGTTCTGCAGTATTCCTGGTCAAAAGAAATATTTTTTGTCTCTATGGTCAGTTTGCCCACATCGGAAATGGCATCGCGTGCATTGACAGCAAGATTGGCCATGATCTGGTCAACCTGGGATGGATCTATTTTCACCTGCCACAAGCTGCCGGAAGGATGCCAGACAAGCTCGATGTTTTCTCCGATCAGGCGCTGCAGCATTTTCAGCATGCTTGAAATCGTGTGGTTTAAATCCAATTGAACAGGACTGCTTGTCTGCTGTCTTGCAAATGCCAAAAGCTGTCTGACAATGCCGGCTGAACGCTTGCCGGCAGTGTAGATTTCCGTAAGGTTGCTGTGCAAGGGGTCTTCAGGTGACAGCATTTCAACAGACATCTCTGCATAACCATTGATGATAGACAACATGTTGTTGAAATCGTGGGCCACGCCGCCGGCCAATTGGCCCACCGATTCCATTTTCCGGGATTGCACCAATTGGGCATTGAGCCTGTCTTTTTCCTCTTCTGCTTTCTTGCGTTCGGTAATATCCTGCACTATGCCGGACATCTTCCTCCGGCCGGGCGTTTTTTCGGGCAAAGGCCGGCCTGCAGCCCGAATCCAGCGAATTTCACCGTCACTGCGGCAAATGCGGCATTCGAAGTCCCAACCGGTTGATGACGCTTTGGCTTCCTCGAAAAGCCTTTCCACCTCCGGCCGGTCCTCCGGAAAAACATGATCGAGAAACATTTGATAGGTCCATTCAGAAAGCATGGATTCATATCCGAAAATACGATCATGCTCAAGGGTTCGATAGGCGGTTTCATCTGCCAGGTCAAGTTCCCAGCCCCCTGTTTTGCTCATTTCCAGCACGAAGTTCAAATGCTGCTCACTTTTGCGCAAGGCCTCCTGGGCAGCCACCCACTCGGTTATGACTTCAGTATACACCACAATACCGCCAATAGACCCGTCGGCCTCGTACCATGGGCGGCACTCCCACCGTGTCCAGTCCAATGTGCCGTCTTGCCTGGGATAGCTGTCGCGCTCGCCGCGGGAGACCTTGCCGGCCAGCGCTTTTTGATGCGCATCCCGCCATTTTTGCGGCAAGTCAGGAAACACATCATAATGATGCCGACCAATGACATCGGCCTCCTTTACCTTATATCTGTCAAGGTATCGCTGACTTACATAAATATAGCGCAAATCCTTGTCGTGTACCGCAACTGCGCTATTGGCATGTTCGATGATGTAGCGCATCAGGTCATAGGAGTGTGAAAGCTTCTCCTCCATCTGCTTGCGGCTGGTGACGTCTTCAAACGTGGAATACACCTGAAAAGGAAACGCTTCTCCGGGCTGAAACATTGGAATCGCTGTTATGGAAAGCCAGATATAATCATTTCTATCCGGACGAAAAACGCCCCGTGTGACCGGGCCGGTTGTTTGGCCGGTTTGCAGCGCGGCCATGGCCGGATGCTCTGTTCCCGGGACCTCTGAGCCGTCCTCTTTTATCATCTTCCAGCGGGAATCCATGGATGTCCTGTCGCGCATCCGGTCAAAAGCCAATCCAAGAATCCTTTCTGCCGCAGGATTGGCCGAGACGATGGCGCCTTCTGCATCCTGATAAATGACCCCATGGGTCATGGTCTCAAACAAGTGACGATGCTTTTCCTCGCTTTTTTTCAGGGCACTTTCAGCCTGTTTGCGGTCAACAATTTCGCCGATCAGCTGTGTGGCCGCCAGCAGGCGCTGCTTTGCAATTTCGATAATAAAATAAGGGCGGTGTTCATAGCTTTGCGCATTGTCAAGGAGTTGGGTGGCCGTAACGCCATAGTCTCCGGACAGCCTCTGCAGTGCAGCCTTGTCACGGGGCGGATCGCCATACCCCATATTAATGGTGCCGACAATTTTCCCGCCACTGTAAATCGGCGCGGCGTAAAGCCTTATACCGCCTGCGCAGGCAATATCCACAGGTTCACCACTTTCCATGCAGATTTTCGAAGCTCCCCAACATGACTCGTGGCACAGCCATTTGCCGCAAGCAAGTGCCGCTTGACCGTCTTTGGTTTTACACAGCCGCCATGAAGCCGTATCCATTACACGGCACCACCTTGAAGAGAAAATGCCCAGTGCATAATCGCCGTTTGACTCATATACCGCTGCAGAGGTACCCAGGAGGCGCAAAAAATCTTCCACGATATTTTTCAGCACATCCCTGCCAACCGAGTCCAAAAGGACACGCCTGGTGTTGAGTGCAGAAAGATCCCCGTATTCCGGTTTCACATCCTTCCCGGACTTTGCCAAATATCCATGACCCGGGTCCAGCATCCATTCGATTCGTTTAAGGTTGTTTTCCCACTTCTTTCGCTGCGTGATATCCCTCGCGCTGAAAACAATTTCCCGCGGATTGCTGCTGTTATCGGTGACAATCCTTCCTATGGTTTCAAGCCACATGTAAGAGCCGTCATTGCACCTGAATTGATATTCAACCGTCCGGGGCCCTCCTGATGCCAGCAATTTATTGAATTCTTCCCGCACATGGGAAAGATGCTCCGGGTGTACAAAGCCCATTACATTTTTTCCGAGCAAAAAACCTTGCTCATAACCGAGTGTTTCGTGGGCTTTTCCTGCAAATGTGATGTTGCCTTCAAGGTCTGACAACACCACCATGTCGATCATATTTTCGGTGACAGTGTTTAAAAGCGCGGCCTGGTCCTTGTACTTTCCGACCTCCTTTAAAAAAGCTTCATTTTGCAGCTCCGCCTCAAACTTCTGTACCTGGATTTCATCAAACAAATGCTGAATCTCTTCATGTGTCATGGCATCCAGATCGAAAGGCTTTATGGATCGGGCTTTTTGCCGGGCTTTTTCGCGGATCTGTTCCGGGATGGGAAATGGGGGCGTGCTGGATCCGAAACCGGGCCTGTCTTTGTTATCATCTGTGTTTCTCATATTTTCTCCCACCTCAATACAGGAAAGCCAGAGACGCTTGGCCCTTGCTGGCCATTTTTCCCCTTTCCATAATGGCATAAATTTCTTTTCGGATGTTTTTATAATTCCATAAATACATATTGCCACTATGAAAAATTCATTGCCACTCTGTTGCGCCCGAGCCGCTTGGCTTCGTAAAGGGCATCATCGAGGCGTTTGAGCAGGGAATCCTTGGTATCTGCAGAAAGGATTCCGGTGACCCCCAGGCTGATGGTCACCCTGCCCACATGGAAAAAGGGTTCAGCCTCCATGTGCCCGCGCAGCCTTTCGGCCACCTCGCCTGCGGCCCCTTCCTCTGTTTCCGGCAAAATGATGATGAATTCCTCTCCGCCCCAGCGGGCCGGAATGTCTGAATCCCTCAGACTGGCCCGGCTCCGTTTGGCCAGTTCCACCAGCACCTTGTCTCCGACATTATGGCCATGGTTATCGTTTACCGCTTTAAAATGATCCAGATCAAACATAATCAAGGAAGTATCCCTGCCGTAACGCCGGACTTGAGCCAGTGCCTGCGAAAGTTCGGTTTCAAAGTACTGACGGTTAAAAAGTCCGGTGAGACTGTCGGTGGTGGCCATCCTTTGCAGGCGATCTTCGGCGAGCTTTTTTTCCGTGATATCTCTGAAGGTCCATAAAATCCCGTTGACCCTTCCCTCGTTGAGAATGGGGCATGATAAAAACTCAAATATCCTGCCGTCTTTTAACATTATTGTATCCCAATCTTCCCGGGGCGAGGCATATAAGGCATTTACCTTGCTGTAAAAGGCTTCCGGATCCTGAACCTGGTCCAAAATGTATTGAATGCGCTGCTCTTCTTTTAAGGTGGCAAAAATATCACCAGGGAGTTGCCACATCTCCTTGAAACGAGAATTGGTATAAACGACTCGTCTGTTGTTATCCACGACCAGAATGCCATCCCTGGAAGACTCTATAATGGTCTTGAGCTCGTTGGCTCTTCTCTGCAGCGCCCGCTCTGTCAGTTCTTCGATATTATTTGCAATGGCGGCGATTTCATGGTTGGATTTGTCATACGTTACCTCAGTTTTGGGTTTGCTTTCCACGATCTCGCCAACCCGTTTTCCCAAGGTGATCAGCGGAGCTGCGATGCGTTTGCCAAAATACCAGCTTTGCAGCATTGCCAACGACATGGCGAACAGAGCGATACAAAGCGCATAAACAGAAGTGCGAAGCAAAATCGGATTGATCACCTCACTGCGCTCTACAGTAGTGACAATACACCAGTTCACCTTGTCTACGATGTTGTAAAATGCCCACCTCTTTCCGTTTTTCCCCTGGTAAGAAAACCAGCCCTGCTTCCCGGTAAGCCTTTCAGTGATGCGGGGCATGGCGCGGCCAAGCATATCACTGTCGGGATGAATGACAGCCTTGCCTTCCGGGTCAAGCACAAAGCTTTGCTGGGACCGATATTCCTTTTCTTCTTCCAGCAAGGCATTGGCCCGATCCGGGAAAACATCAATGGCCAGAACACCATTGACTTCACCTTTTGCGTCAACCAGGGCCTTGGACTGGGAGATAAGCCATTCATGGGTTTTGGCATCCCGGTAGGGAAGGCCAAAGGACTGCCCGGGTTTTTCTTCCAGGGCACTGGTATACCACGGCCTTTCTGTGGCGTTATACCCGTCCGGAGGAATGTAGTCATAAATCAAAAGGCTTCCATCCGGATGGCCGGAGTAAATATATCCAATATCCTCATTTGTTGCTGACGCCTGTTTATAAATCCTTAAAGCGGTGTCCGCACCCGGGCCATCTGCTGCGGTCAACGCTGCGATCTCGGGAACACCGGCCAGTATTTCAACGATGTTGGAAACTTCCTTGAATATCCCGGAGGTTATAAGGCCGGCCTTGATATTTGTTTCCCGGATGGAGTCTTTTGCTCTTTCGATACTGGTTATGCCAAAACTGGCAAAAAAAACTGCCCCGAATACAATCAGGGCGATGCCTGCAAAAACAAGTCCTGAGTATAAGACTTCTTTTGTTATGCTCGGATGTTTTTTAAAAACCATACATGCTCCAGCCCTGGCTCATTCTATAACCTCTCAATATAGCCGGATATTTTGCGATACAAATTGCTCAGGTATCGACACCGAGTTCCCCGGAACGACTCAGGGCCAATTTGGCCATGACCGGTCCGATCAGTTCATGGAGCACAGCCGCTCCGATAACGATTCCGATAAAGGTATCTGCCAGGGGGGCAAACTCGGGTTTGCCGCGGATCATCAGTGCCAGTCCGATGACGATGCCCCCTTGCGGAAGCAGCCCAAATGCCGTGTAACGCCGAACTTTTTGGGGTGCACCGGAAATGGCTGCCCCCACAAATGTACCGGCAAATTTCCCGGCTGCCCTGAAAATGACAAATAGAACCACAAAGCCGGCAACCCCTGATGAAAAGGCGGCGAAATTCAGATGCATGGCGCTGATGGTAAAAAACAGCACAAAAATCAATTCTTCGGTGTAGCGCTCAAGCATATGGAAAATCTGTTCCTGGTAGCTGCAAAAATTGGCCACCACCACACCCATGGCCATTGTGGCCAGCAGTTCGTCCAAACCCAGAATGCCGGCCACTCCAAAGCATGTCGCGAGCATGCCGAAAACCAGCACGATCATTGCGCTTTCGGTTTCACGCCGAAACAGAACAACACAGCTTTTTAACAGCCACCCAAAAACTGCCCCGAGCATGATTCCGCCTGCCACAGACAGGACAGGTGCAATCACGGCCGATTTTACAGAAAGACTGTCACCCATGAAAATACCTGCTGCCGCAATGGCAATGCTGTAGTTGATAATGCCAAGGGCGTCATCAAGAGCGGCAATCCCCATAATGCTTGCACTCACATCACCTTTGGCCTTGTATTCATGAGCAACGGCCAAAGCAGCAGTGGGGTCCGTGGGCGACGCTGTGGCGCCCAAAAGTATGCATAACGGCAGCAATATGGCGGATTCATGTCCGGAAAAGGTAAATCCCGGCAAATAGGCAGCTGCAAAAACGCCTAATATCACGGCAAAAAATGCCAACTCCGCTTCGAACAGGGCAATGGAAATAATTCCCTTACCCAGCCGCTTTAACCTGGAAATCACCAGGGTGCCACCCACGGAAAATGTAATAAAAGCAAGAGCGATATCCGTGATACCGCCGGTATGATGCACAAAATCCACTGGAATCCATCCGGTCAGGCGGGGATTTAACACAATGCCGGCCACAATATATCCCGTAATCTTTGGCAGTCTTACCAACCGGGCAGCCTCGCCCATTGCCAAACCGACCATGATGATCAGCCCCACGACCAGTGCACTCTCCATTGGTTTCCTCCGGACAGAAACGCTTTAAAAACCGTAAAATCAGTAAAAAGTATCCCCATTGACGGGCGGGCCGGAAGTCATCAGGCAGATCACGCTTTTCTGATTTCCCTGAAAAAAACCCGCATATACCGGATACTTGAGAGCACCAGGGCCAGGCCGATGGCAATGTAGCAGACCGCCAGATAGGGTCTGGGAATTGGTGAATAGCGAAGCAGCAGACCCAGGATGACCATAAAGACAATGAGCAGGTAACTTTTCCAGGGAACAAAGGAAAACAGGCATTTTTTTCCGTCTGCCGGAAGGATTCTTCTCAGGTTGCCATCCACGATGCGCAAAAAACCAAAGTGGTGAACCAGCAAGGCCAGTACAAAGCCAACAGCGGCAAACGCATAGGGGGATGTTTCGGGCGAGGCGGCATAAAGCCACATCCCTGCAGAAAACAACAGCATGAGCCCCACACAGACCCAGGCTGCCCCGGCCATAAGAACCAGCAGGCTGCCGGGCACGGCTGGTTTGTATTTTTCAATGTTTCTTTTCATCAACTATACTGCATCATCGGGCCGGGTAAGCTCACGGCTCAGTTGCCGAAGTTTTTGCCGCGCCTGTTTGTCATGTGCCTGGGCCATGGGTTCGGCCCGCATTTTCCCGTTGAAATACACACCGGTCACGCCTTCGAGTTCCGGGGATGCGGCCAGATACTGCACCGCCTCCGCTCCCTGGTCCACCGCGTCCATGGAGCCGCTGAAGTAATCGGTCTCCAAAACCATATTGGTGGGCATCAGGGTTGCCGGGTGAAGGCAGTTGACTGTAATTGCGGTGTCTTTTAAATCCCCGGCAAGATCAAAGGTAAAAAGGATCATGGCAAGCTTGCTTTGCCGGTATGCCCTTAATCCGTCATACCCATTTTCAAGCATCACGTCGTCAAAGTCAATGGATTGCTGGCCGGCCGAAGCCACGTTCACGATGCGCGAAGGAGCCGATTCCCGCAGCAGGGGCAGCAGCCGGTGGGTCAGCAGAAAGGTCGCCAGGTAGTTGACCGCAAAGCGCAGCTCATGACCGTCCCTGCTTTTCTGCCGGGCCGATCCGGTCGGCCCCGGTCCGATGCCGGCGTTGTTGATCAGCACATCCAGACGTTTCTGATCGGCCCGGATCTGCCCGGCAAGTGTTCGGACTTCATCCAGGCTCGAAAAATCCGCATTATAGTAACTGATCTCCGGATTGCCCGAAGTGTCCCGAATCTCTTCGGCCAGGGTTTTGCCTTTCTGCGGGCTGCGGCCGTGCAGGATCACACGGGCCTTTTGGGAAGCCAGATCCAGCACGACTTTCTTTCCCAAACCGTCTGTTGCCCCGGTAATCAGTACCGTCTTGTTCTCACCCACCTGCGTCATAACATACCTCCTTTAACAGAAAATATGGAGAGGACCGGAAAATGTCAACAAGGCAGGATGATCCGGGCCGTAAACATGGTGCCGGCGGGAATAGTTGCGCAATTTAATTTGCTATATTTATTTTATTTAATAAAAACAGTTAAAAAGTTATTTTTGGTTTATATCTTATTGTTTTTTTTCTATTTTAAATAAAATTTAAAAAATCAGTCAAATTAAAATTAGGACTTTACAAACAGATAAAATTGAGATATGTACATAATCTTCAAAAACAACTACCTAATATTATGGCATTCTTGATGCTTGCCAATCCAAAAGACTGATAAAACTAACCCTTGGTAATTAAAAAGTTTTTTGGCTTTTATCAGTCAGATAAAGCATCAGAGCCCGTGTGTTTTTGAATTTGATTCAAAATACAAGAAATTTTTAGTAAAAAAGGAGAGATGAAAATGAACAAGGATTTAGAAGAAAACAAAGATTTTCCTAAACCCAGTCTGTTCATGGCAATTCTGCCGGTTGCCCTGACATTGGGCTTGATGGCTGTACAACTGCTTGTATTTGACGCATTTATTCCCCATGTGCCGCTGGCCATCGGTATTGCCATTGTTGCGCTTCTGGCCTGGTCACAGGGCTATAAATGGAAAAATATGGAAGAAGGCCTTTTCCATGTTGTTTATCTGGGGCTGCAATCCATTGCCATTCTCACGATCGTGGGCATGATCATCGGCACCTGGATGCTCAGCGGAACTGTGCCGGTCATGATTTACTACGGTCTGCAGGTGATCAACCCCACCTTTTTTCTGCTGGCGGCCATGATCATCTGTGCCATTGTTTCTGTTTCTCTGGGCACTTCCTGGGGAACAATGGGAACAGTGGGCATTGCCCTGGTGGGCATCGGCCAGGGACTTGGCGTGCCCATGCCCCTTACCGGCGGCGCCATTGTTTCCGGTGCTTTTTTCGGCGACAAGATGTCTCCGCTTTCCGATACAACCAATCTGGCCCCGGCTGTTACCGGAACCAATCTTTTTAAACATATCAAAAACATGATGCCCACAGCAGTGCCGGCCATGCTGATTGCCGGTGTGATTTACGTACTTTTGGGCCTGCGGTTTGCCGGAGAGCCCATGGTCGCGGAAAATATCACCCAGATCACCGGGACCCTGGCTGATACCTTTACCCTGAACCCCCTGCTGCTGCTGCCGGCTGTTTTGGTCATCACCCTGGCGGTCCTGCAATATCCCGCCATTCCGGTTCTTTTTGTGGGTGTTGTGGCCGGCGGACTGGTGGCCGTTATTGGTCAGGGCGCAAGTGTCAAGGAAATCTTTGCCGTGATGCAAAGCGGCTTTGAAAGCAGTACCGGCGTGGAGACAGTGGATGCCCTGCTGAGCAAAGGCGGGATTCAATCCATGATGTGGGTGATTTCCCTGCTCATTATTGCCCTGGGCTTTGGAGGGATTCTGGAGCGCACCCGCTGCCTGGAAGTGATCCTGCACAGCATTGTCGGGTTTGTGAAGAGCCGTTTCGGCCTGGTGACGTCAAGCACATTAAGTGCATTTGGTACCAACATCATCACAGGCGACCCCTATTTGTCCATTGCCCTGCCCGGGCGCATGTTCGGCCCTGCTTACCGGGGCAAAAACCTGTCCGCACTAAACCTCTCCCGCTCCCTGGAAGAAGGCGGCACCCTGATGAATCCCCTGGTTCCCTGGAGTGCAGGCGGCGCATTTGCCACTGGCGCGCTGGGCATAGAGACCCTGGCTTACGCACCGTTTGCCTTTGCCTGCTGGCTTTCTCCGATCATCGGCATCATCTACGCTGCTTTCAACAAGTTTATGCCCGAGGCCACTGAAGAAGAACAGGTGCAATGGGTTGAAGATGAAGAATACATTATGATCGGCGGCCAAATGATACCCGGCAGCGAGTTTGACGCCAAAAACTTTGAAAAAGATCTGAACAAAAAGCGCAAAAAAATCAAGGCGCGCAAAAGGCCCGGCTATGCCTATGCAGCCGCCTCCGGCAACTAGCCGGCAAGAGCGGCCAGGCCTTTGCAAGGCTTAAAACCCATAGATGCCAAGTACGCCCCATTGAAAGCCCCGGCTTTCAATGGGGCGTTTTTTTGCGGCAGTCTCCCCTTCTTCCGGGCTGCCGGGGAAATTTTCAATATTTAATGGCAGCCGCCTGCACCATGTTTATAGTATTGATTGAAACAGCAAAATGCTGGATAAAACAGCAAAAAGGAGGGGTACTTATGGATCCAAAAGATTATTGCAATTCAATGGCAGCAGAACTGACCGCATGGAAGGCCAAGCTATTTGACGTAATCGCCAGGACAGACAAAATGAGCACTGAGCAAAAGGGCAAGGTCTGGGAATATTTCGGAGAAATGAAGATTATCATCCAGGACCTTGAGGATAAAATCGAGTCTCTTCGCACAGAATGTCCGTCTGATTGGAGTCCGCAAAAAAAAGAAATTGAGGACGCCCATGTGGATGTGCGCTCCAAGTACGAAGAAACCCTTGATTATATCGGAAAAGCCTCACCGATGTCCGTTCCCGGCTAACGGCCTGACCATAAGTTGTATTCTTGGACCCACGCCCGGTTTCATTTTTCGGGCGTGGGTTTTTCATTGCAAGCGTCACGCTGCCTCAGCCTTATCGGAAAAGCGATGCCGTCATCCATTTACAAATGCGACTCAACCGATGCCATTTTTCCGGAAAGGCCATTGGATCGGTCTTTTCGGTAGTCGGCCTTTATGGTCAGATAAATGCGGTCGCAGTCATTTTGCAAGTCTTTAAAACATTGATCCACAACCTTGACCACCTCCGGCCACTGGCCTTCGATGCAGGTGCCCATGGGGTTGGCTTCATAAGGCAGGCCGCTGCCCTGAATAATTTTGAGAGCCCGGGCCACATAGGGGCTGACACTGACGCCCTTGTCCATGGGAAAAATCGACAGCTCCACGATAACACTCATAAAATCCTCCTGTTGATTGATTTTCCACCAAGGTAACTTCAATCGAATTTTTGTGCAAAAAACATGGTGGCAAAAATCACATCGTCCTTGACAAAAAGCTTTTCTGCCATTAGAATGAATATTCGTTCTAATGAAAAAAATCATTTATTAAGGAAGGTCATTATGGCAGAAGCATGTCCCATCTCTTTTGAGACGATCAATGAAAAAGTGGCAAGGGTCAATGCCGCACTGACAGTGCTGTGCATGCTGGTATTTGTGCTTACCCCCTTTAAGGCCGTTATCCTGATCCTTGGCGCGGATCTTTTCATCCGGGGATTTTTAAAGCCCGGCTACAGTTTTTTCAGTCTGCTGAGCCGGGGCATACTCCGGATGCTCAATACAGAACCAGCAATGACAAATGCCGGCCCGAAAATCTTTGCCGCAAAAACCGGGTTTACCTTCAGCTGCGTGATCGGCCTGCTGTATTTGCTGGGGATTCCGGCAGCAAGCTATATATTTGCCGCAATTCTGGCGCTTTTTGCGTTTCTTGAAGCTGCTGCGGGTTTTTGCGTGGCCTGCCGGCTTTATCCATTCATGCCCGACTTTGTCAAATAGGCGGGTTGTATTCTTTTGAAAACTCTGACCACCCAAGACAGGCAGCAGCGAATCCTGGACACCGCACTGGTGCTGTTTTACAACAGCGGCTATTTCAACACCTCTGTGCATGACATCCAGCGCGCCGCAGACGTGAGCATCGGATCGATTTATCACCATTTCGGAAACAAGCAGGGCATTGCCCGGGCTCTCTACCACGACCTGGCTGCCCGGATGACAGAGGCGGTTTTCCGGATCATGGAGGAAAACACGGAGCTTTACCAAAGGGGCCGGGCGTTTGTGGACCACCTTTTTACCATGGCCGAAACCGCGCCTGCGGCCATGCATTATATTCTATACGCCAGGCACCGGGAGTTCATGCCGGGTGAAAAATCCATCTGCTCCTCAAAACCCTTTGAACAAGTACAGCAAATGATCGGCCAGGCCATGGACCAGGGCGAGATCCGGAAACTCAATCCCGCCATCGCCTCAGCCGCCCTGTTCGGCGGGGCCATCCGCCTCATTCACCTTCGCCTGGACGGTGTCCTTGAAAGCCCCCTGCCCGGTTACGCAGCCGAAACCTGGCAGTGCGCCTGGCGCTGCGTTGCCCTGCCTTAAGATCGGATATACCTGCCGGACCAGGCGGCAATGATGCCGCCGGCATATAAGGAATCCGCCCTGCGGCTTAAAAGATGGTCCGCTGTATCCATGGACACAAAACTTTTGGGATGCCTGGCCGCCTGAAATATTTCAGATGCATTTTCGATTCCCACAATGTTGTCCACGGGAGAATGCAAAATCAAAAGCGCCCGGTTGAGATTTTTGACAACCCCTTCCATGTTTTGCGCCTTCATGTTGTCCAAAAACTGTTTTTTGATCCGAAACGGTCTGCCCCCGAGCATGACTTCAGCCTCGCCCTCTTCCTCGATTTTCTGCTTTGCATCGCTGATGTGCTGCAGCACGTGATCCGGTCTGGCCGGCGCGGCAATCACAGCCACTGCCCTGACAGCGCTGATGTCGGCTGCCGCCTGCAAAGCTGCGGCCCCTCCCAGGGAATGGCCGATGAGGATTTGAGGGGCCTTGAAATTTTTCTCCAGATAGCCGGCCGCGTCAATCAAATCGCTGACATTGGTGGTAAAACCGGTTTCTGCAAACTCGCCCTGGCTCTGGCCCAGACCGGTGAAATCAAACCGCAGGACAGCGATACCCCCGGCAGTCAGGGCATCATTGATGTTGTGGACGGCCTTGAGGTTTTTGGTGCATGTAAAGCAGTGGGCAAAAAGCGCAAACGTATGCGGCTTGCCGCCATCGGGCAGATCGAGCTGGGCCGCAAGCTGATGTCCGTGCCGGTTTGCAAACTGCAGACGCTTGAAATTCATCAAAATTCTCCCTGATCCCGGTTAAATGTTCGACATTATACAAACTTAACCCCAGGCGCCCGGTTTTTCCATCCCAATCGGTCCATAAATGTTTCGCCGGTTTGACGGATGCTCCCGCAGGGTTAAATTGTTTAAAAGGGATACAGGAAACAATCACTCCTGCTTCAAAGGGAAGATGCAAATGGAACACAAATATGATGCAGTCGTGGTGGGGGCCGGACTTGCCGGGCTCCGGGCAGCCATCGAACTGGGGGGAAACAGCAGGGTTGCTGTCATCAGCAAGGTTTTTGCAACCCGCTCCCATTCGGGTGCGGCCCAGGGGGGAATCGGTGCAGCCATTGGAAACCAGGAGGAAGACAGTTGGCAATGGCACATGTTTGATACCGTCAAGGGCAGCGATTATCTGGGCGACCAGGATGCCATTGAGGTAATGGCCAAGGACGCCCCCAGGACCATTTACGAACTCGAACACATGGGCGTGCCTTTCAACAGGACCCCTGAAGGCAAAATCGCCCAGCGGGCCTTTGGGGGCCATACCCGCAATTTCGGGGAAAAGGCCATAAAAAGGGCATGCTTTGCCGCAGACAGGACCGGCCGGGTCATTCTCGATACCCTCTGGGAGAAAAGCCTCAGGGCGGGAATCGACTTTTTCAATGAGTTCCAGGTCCTTGGCCTGCTCATGGAAGATGGCCGGTGCTGCGGGCTGGTGGCTTATGAGCTTTTGACCGGCAAATTTCATACATTTCACTCAAATGCCGTGCTGCTTGCCACCGGCGGCGCAGGGAAAATTTACCAGACCACGTCCAATGCATTTGCCTCCACGGGCGAAGGCCTCTCGATTGCCTTCAGGGCCGGGGCCCTGCTCGAAGACATGGAATTTGTACAGTTTCATCCCACCGGCATATACAAACTCGGCATTCTTATCAGCGAAGCCGCCCGGGGCGAAGGCGGCATACTGCGCAACCGGGACGGAACCCGTTTCATGGAACAATACGCCCCCAAAATCAAGGATCTCGCCCCCAGGGATCTTGTTTCGCGCTGCATGACAGAAGAAATGCTTGCCGACCGCGGAATCGACGGAAAAGATTATCTTCACCTGGATCTGACCCATCTGGGAAAGGAAGTGCTGGATTCCAAACTGTCGGAAATCTCGGGTTTTGCAAAAACCTATGCCGGCATTGATCCCGTCTCAGAGCCGATTCCGGTTGTCCCGACATGCCATTACATGATGGGCGGCATTGCCACGGATTCTGACGGCAGGGTGCTTGCAGATGACAAAAAAGCACCTGTTTCCGGCCTTTATGCCGCCGGAGAATGCGCCTGTGTATCCGTGCACGGGGCCAATCGCCTGGGGTGCAACTCCCTGCTCGACACGCTCGTATTCGGCAGAAGGGCGGGAAAAGAGATCAGAAACTTCATTGCAAAAGAAACTCCGCCGCCCGCACCCACCGGCCAGGCAGATGAAATAACAGGCAGGATATCGGCCCTTCTGGATTCCGAAGGCAGTGAAAAGCCCGGAGACATCCTGATAGGGCTGCAAAAGGCAATGAAGGACAATGTCGGTGTGTTCAGGACAAAAGAAAGTCTTAATGCCGCTCTTTCAGTCATTGAAGGACTGGAGCAGCGCTACCAAAACGTCAAAGTGGTGGATAAGGGCTGCTGTTTTAACCGAAACCTTCTGGAGGCAATAGAACTTGGCCACATGCTCGAGATTGCAAAAGTGATCGCCATGGGCGCCCTTGCAAGGGAAGAAAGCCGCGGGGCCCACTTTCGGAAGGATTTTTCCGAAAGGGATGATCAAAATTTTCTCCATCACACCTTGTTCAGGCACGCAGGAGCCGGAACAACACCTGAATTTTTGAAAAAACCGGTTTCCATCACGCGCTTTGAGCCAAAGGAAAGAAAATATTAGAAGTCTTATGACAACTGCCACGGGAGAACAGCGGTTATGAAAACCACATTCATTGTATTCAGATACGATCCGGCCACAGACGCCCGGCCCCGTTACGACGAATACGAAGTGGAGGCAGAGGGCACTGACAAGATTCTTGACTGCCTCAACAAAATCAGATGGGAGCAGGACCCCACCCTTACCTACAGATACTCCTGTGCCCACGGCATATGCGGCTCTGACGCCCTTGTCATAAACGGCAACATCGACCTGGCCTGCCAGAAGCTGATCCGGGATTTCAAGACCGGAGGCAACTTTATCATTGAACCGCTTCCGCTTTTTACAGTGATCAAGGATCTTCTGGTGGACCTGGAACCGTTTTTTGAAAAATACCGCCAGGTGCAGCCCTTCCTGATCAACAGCCAGGACCCCCCGGAAACAGAAAGACTTCAGGACAGCCAAAACCAGGCATTGATCGAGCCGTCTTTGCGGTGCATCCTTTGCGGGTCCTGTACAGCGTCCTGCCCCATAAACCGGGCCAATGAAAACTATGCAGGGCCTGCGGCACTTTTAAGGGCATTCAGGTATGTTTTTGACTCCAGGGACACGGCAACCCGGGAAAGGCTCCGGCAGCTTGACACCAAAGACGGGGCATGGGGATGCCGGAACATGTGGTGGTGCACGGATGTGTGTCCCAAAGAAATCCCTGTCACCAAATGCATCGCCCAAATCAAAAGGCGGATAAAGGAAAACAAAAAAGAAGATGGTTCATAGATCAATGATCCCCGGATTTTGCGAAAACACAGGTATCACAAGGAGGCGGCGATGTTTGAACTCAAAAAGCTCCCGAAAAAAGACATCGGCAGCGCACTGGAAAAGGCGCGTTGCTACAGGTTTCTAAACGAGCCCAGAGAAGCCGAGTCCATATGTCTTGACATCCTGGACGTGGAACCGGAAAACCAGCAGGCCCTGATAACCCTGATTCTTTCCCTGGCGGATCAGTTTTCAGGCGAGCTCAGCGCAGAGTTTTCAAGGGCAAAAGAACTGCTGCCCCGTTTGAGCACCAGGTTTCATCAGGTCTATTATGAGGCGATTATCAGCGAAAGAAGGGCAAAGACCCATCTTAACCGCGGCGGGCACGGCTCCGGGAACATGGCCTACAAATGGCTGAAAAAAGCCATGGATTTATATGAGGCGGCCATGAGCATGGACCCCCAGGGAGATCAGGAGGCGATTTTGCGGTGGAATGCGTGCGCGCGGCTGATAATGCGGTCTTCCAGCCTGAAACCCTCGGATGAAACCGGGGAGGAAATTATGCTTGAATAAACAGGGCTTTTCGGAGTTTTGAGCATCACGAGCCGTTCACAGACCAAAATCAGAGATTGACCAGGCTCGAGACCTTATCGCCTTCAAACTTTGTGATCAGGTTCATAAGAAAATGTTCCCGCGCTTCGCTGTCCATGTCTTCCAGAAGCCTGCTCAGTATTTTCGTGATCTCTGACAATGCATTTTCAGGGGGCATGCCGGAAATCATTTCAAAAAGTTCATCCATGGAAATTCATCCTGCCTTTTGATATTAAAAAGTTTTTCTCGCTGATAAAAGCTCGGTTGCCATGTCGCTCAAATTCCGCAAAATATCGAGGATTCCGGGATCTGCCAGTTCATAATAAATAAAGGGGCCCTTTCGCTCCACCCTCACCAGAAGGCTTCGCTTCAACTCCTTTAAATGATGCGACACCAGGGGTTGAGACAAATCCAGCTCTTCGACAATGGCGGATACCGATTTCCTGCCCCCGCTGAGCAACAGCAGTATCCTCAGCCGATTGCCGTCTGAAAGGCTTTTGGCCAGAAAAGCGGCGCATTGGAGCTGATCATCATCCAGCCGGTTTACGTCAAAAGGGGTATCCTCTTCTGACGCCCGGCTTTGCGGGTTTCTGTCCCGGTCTTCCTTCAAGGATTTTCCTTTTTTCCTGCCTGTCATTGAACATTTTCCCGGAGTGGGCTTTTTTGCCGCACCGTCTGCCGCCTCCTATTGTCCTCCGCGGCCTTTATCAAGTCCAATGTTTTGGAAATTAAATGAAGCGCATCCAAGCTCCCGAATTCATCTCCTTTCTCAAAATCTCCCTGACTCTGTGCCATCGTATTTGTAAGGTGTGCGAAACATCGGAGTAGTGTTTGTTTTTGAGAATAGCGGGTTTGTTCAAGTCGTCACCTTTCTGCAACATAAGGACGATCCGGAACGCGAAACTTTGTTTTCAACCAGCACGGTCCGAAGCGCCGCGCGCATGGCATACATCCCGGCGGTTAATCCCGCCGGCCCGCCGCCTATAATGACCAAATCATACATCCTGTCTTCTGCCATGTTCACTCTTTCTTTTGCTATTGCAGTTTACATAATCGAATAAATCGATATTTATATGTTCATATTCAATCTGTCAACAATATTTCGCAATTTGGCGCTATGGTGTTTTTATGCGGTCAGCAAGCGGCATGGGTGAAGAAAACCGCCCTTGTGCATATCCCGGGTGTCTGCGGAAATCAAGATATCGGATCCGGTGTTGTATTTGCCGGCCCCATGATGCCCGATTACACGCGGGCCGGCAGTTATGGGGCCATAAGTTTAATAAGCATATAAATATTCATTTATATTAATTTTGTCAACATACCCCTGCACCCACCGGACTGAGGCCGGAGCGGAGAATGTCTTGTCTGAATGATGGGGTCTGTTTTTGCGGCTTACGAAACCATTTCCTGAACAATCTCTTTTACAGGTTTCACTTTGCCGATCAGCGCACTGACCTGTCCCGCGCCCGCGGGGAACAGGTCGAAATCGCCTTCCTTCCAGGCTTTTCCGGCATTTGCCAGATCGTATCTCCCGGACAGATCCGCCCCGGAATCAACCAGCTGCCGAAGCTTTGGATTGATGATGCTCCTTATGGTCATGGCACCCAAAGGCACCCGCATGGTGCAGGCATCACCGCATTCCACAATGGCATCCTTCCAGGCCCTGCAGGCCGGGCTTTCCGCGGCAGCCAGAAAAGCGGTTCCAATCTGCACGCCCTGGGCTCCCAGCGCCGTTGCCGCCTGAAACCCGCGGCGATCCGCTATGCCACCGGCCGCCACCACAGGAACGTCGACCAGGTCAGACACCAGGGGTATCAAAATGAAATTGGTGGATTCCGGCCCCAGTGTTCGCAATCCGCCGGCTTCAGTACCCGATACAATCACACCGTGTGCACCCGCATCCACGGCTTTGACCGCCTGGGGGGCGGAAAGTGCCACATGTAGGCCTTTCATGCCCAGTTGCCTGAGTTTGGGATAAATCTTTTTGGGCGAGCCGCCTGAAGTGGTCACCGTCTTGACACCGGCTTCGTGCAGGGTTTCCAGAATTTTTTCATTATTGGGATTCAAGGAGATCATGAGATTGGCGCCAAAGGGTTTATCCGTTTTCTCCCTGACTGCTGCCACCAGTTGCCTGACCTGTTCTATATCCGAAACAAAACCAAGCGCCAGCATCCCGAAAGCGCCGGCTTCAGATACGGCCGCCACCATTTCCGGATCATTGAGTTCACCGATGGGTCCCTGAATAATCGGATATTGGCAGCCAAGCATTTCAAGCAGTTGTGACATAAGACAACCTCCCTTTTTTGTCCTTTTATTCCAGCAGTTGGGCAAGACGGGCGCAGAAATGCGCCAGGTCCACGGGGCGGGTTTCCACCGGAACCTGGACAAGATCAAAAAACGCCAGTGTCTCATCATCCGTCAGCAGGTTTAAGCCGGGATCCAGCACCATGATCCGATCATAGCGGCCAAGCTGCATCCGCACATCGACTTCATTCCAGCCCATCAAAGACATGATTTCCGGCCATACACGAATCCATGACGGGGTCATGAGCATGGTGCGGTTTTGCTCAAGCGATTTTGCCTCGTCGCCGGCCAGCCATTCAATGCAGTTTTTGCAGGGCGACGTTTGTGTTCCCAATTCCTTTGCAATGCCGGCCATATCCGGATGGCAACCGCTTCCAAACAAAAGGCGCACCCGTTGTTGCCGGGGATCTGTTTGCGCCAGGACATTGCGCAGCTCCTTTTCAAGCAGGTCGAGATCCGCATGCAGAGCTGCCTCAACCCAGGAAATGCGCACGTCTTTTCTGTCTGCCAGGCACGCATTTAATTCATCTTCAAAAATTCGGCATGCAACCAGGGTGGTCTTTTCCATTTATTGTGTTTCCGGATTTTGCATTTCTGAAAGCAGGAGCCAAAAAGGCCCGTTCGGCTTCCTGCCCATTTTTAGGGGCAATCTGCTGCCGAACGGGCCTGCCTCCTGTTTGTTCATTAGTCCTTCTTTTTGTTTTCGTCTTCTTTTTCCTCGGCCAGCACCGCTTTCTTACCGCACAGGTCACACTCGCCATCTTCTGTGATGCAGGGCTGCTTGGGTGCATCCCCTCCGCAAAGACCACATTTGGGCATTCCGGTTCACCTCCTTTCTGTGGGTATTTGAATCCGACCATATCCGGGACAAACCCGGAAGTCTGCAGCAACAGGCTGAAAGCAGGACGAGAATTTTTACGCAATTACGGGTATTGTTTTTAAAGGATAAACATACCCTCCCGTTATTGTCAAATTTCACCCAAAGCGTTTCAAAATGATTTGAGGATTTTCGGGATTTATCACCGAAGCTGATCCTGGTGGTTGAAAAAAGTCCGGCAGCCCAGCTGGAGCATTATGATAACGGTTAAGGAAACCGCCCCGAGAATGCCCAGCATGATGGCGATCTGGTAGGCAATGGCCGTTGTCGGGACAATACCCGACAAAATCTGGCCGGTCATCATTCCCGGCAGAAACACAATTCCCATGCCGATCATGGAGTTGATTGTCGGCAGGATGGCGGCATCAAAGGTGCTGTTGATAATTTCCCGGGTGGCCGCTCCGGGGGTTGCGCCGAGAACCAGGGCTTCCTCCACGATGCTTTTCTGTGTGGTCATCCCTTCGATGAGCAGTTGGACGCCCAAAGATATTCCGGTCATGGAATTGCCGATGAGCATGCCGGCAATGGGCACCACATACCGGGGATCGTACCAAGGCGAGATGCGCACGACCACCAGCAGAAAATAGAAAATGCACGAAAGTGTTCCCAGACACATGGAAAAGACAATGACCCTGCGCAGGGGATTTGTCAGTTTGGCACGGAATTTCCAAAGTACGGTACAAATGGCAAAGACTTCCATCAGGGCGATGATGATACCCGTACTCAAGGGGCCCGGATGGTCAAACACATACACCAGGACATAACCCACCAAAATGAGCTGGAGCGTCATGCGCACCGATGAGATTACGATCTCAGCTTCCCTGCGTATGCCCCGGACCCGGACCACGACCAGGACCATAAGAACAAAAATATAGGCCATCCCGATCTGCAGGATGGACAGATCAATGATGTCATTCATGGGGGCAGGCCCTTTGCACGCACTTGCCGTCGGCCATCTCGATTCGAACATCGGCGTATCTGCGCGCTATGATTCTGGAATGGGTTACCATGACGATGGTTTTGCCGGTTTGCCTTGCATGGCTTGTCAGCATATCGAAAATGAATTCTTCGGTGTCATCATCCAGTGCCGAGGAGGGTTCGTCCAGGAGATAGACCCGGGCATCGAGCAGCAGCACCCGGGCCAGGGCCAGCCGCTGCCGCTCTCCGCCGGAAAGCCGTGCCGCATTGAGGTCCAGGGATTTGGCCAGTCGGACATCTTTCAGGATACGGTTCAGGGCGGTGTCTTCCGGGGCCTTGCGCTCCTGGAAACGAAGCCCGACACACAGGTTGTCCCGGATTGTTCCTTTGAAAATAACCGGCACCTGGGAGAGCATCACCACATTGCGGCGATGCTGCACCGGGTTTATCTGCTCCAGGCAAACGCCCTGAAAAAAGATTTTTCCGCGGGTTGGCGATATCATTTTATTCAGCAGCCGCAGCACGGTTGTTTTTCCGCTGCCGCTGACGCCCACCAGAGATGTGATCTGCTCGTCGCCGATGCGCAGGTCCGGCACAGACAGCATGCTGCCGTACCCTACGTCCATGAATTCAAACATGGGTTTGTCCGCTGATATTTGACCGGGGGGCGGCCTCGCTGACCAGTTCCTTTAGCTGACCCATAACCACCTCAAGGACCTGTCTGCCTTTTTCGGTGGCATAAAACGAACGTCTGGCCTTGGAGCCGGCTGCGGCATCTGCCTGACTGTAGAGCCATCCGAGCTTTTCCATCCGGTGAAGGATGGGATACAGGGTCCCGGGGCTCACCTCGTATCCGTGGCAGCGAAGCTCTGTGAGCATCCACTGGCCCACCACCGGCCCTTCAGCCGCATGGTACAGAATATGAACTTTCCAGAATCCGAGAAGAATTTCCCGCTGCACTGCTTTTAAATCATGTGTATCCATATCACCCCGCTTTATTTACGCTTACCGTAAACGAAAAACGTAATTAATGTCAACGAAAAAATCCCTCTCATGGCTGTCATCTGAAAAGTTTGACCCATTTGCTTCTTGACTTTGCGGAATTGAGCCGGGAATATGGGCAAAAAAGGGGAAGTACGGCCGGGGCCAATTCCGGCCTGCGGCCAGGATTTCAGACCAGAAAACATCCGGGAGTCAAACACAGTGAACAACGCCTCTCTTTACCCGCCGCCGCTTCGGCTTTCATGGCTCATGTGGGCCATGGCTGCGCTGTTTTACCTGATGGCATTTTTCCACCGGGTGGCCCCGGCAGTGATGACAAATGAGCTCATGCGGGATTTTGATATCAGTGCCACCGCACTGGGACAGCTTTCGGCATTTTATTTCTACAGCTACGTGGCCATGCAGATTCCCACGGGCATCCTGGCAGACACCCTGGGGCCCCGGCGGCTGCTTGCCGCGGGCGCTCTGATCGCAAGCCTGGGCACGGTCCTGTTTGCAGCCGCTCCGGGGTTTTTATGGGCCGGCCTGGGCCGGCTGCTGATCGGCGCATCCGTGGCCGTGGCATTTGTGGGCCTGCTCAAGCTGGCGGCCAACTGGTTTGCTCCCCGGCTTTTTGCCGCGGTTACCGGAATGACGCTTTTTTCCGGCATCATCGGTGCAGTATCCGCCGGCCCGCCGCTTCGCATGTTAATCAACATCTACTCCTGGCAAACCATCATGCTTGGCATTGCCGGGGTTACAATCGCCATTGGGGCCCTGATCTGGTTGTTTGTCCGGGATGATCCCGGCAGCAAAGGCTACGCAAGCCCGGCTGCTCCGCAGCAGGCTCCCGGGGAAAACACTGCGCCAAGAAACATCCGAAAAGACGTGGCCGAAGTGTTTGCCGCCCGCAACACAGGCCTGCTTTTTTTTATCCCCGCCGGCATCGTGGGCGCGACCCTGACATTTGCCGGACTTTGGGGGGTGCCCTACCTTGCCACCCATTACCGCATATCCACCGCTGATGCTTCAATGCTGACCTCAGCCCTGCTGGTGGCCTGGGCCGTTGGCGGACCGGTATTCGGCTGGATGTCAGACCGGCTTGGCCGAAGAAAACGGCTTTATCTCATTGGGTGCAGCCTGTGTCTGGCCGGCTGGACCATTCTGTTTTTTTTGCCCGGCATGCCGGTTTATGCCCTGGTGGTTATTCTGCTGGCAACCGGGTTCTGTTCGGGATGTATGGTGATCAGCTTTGCCTTTGTCAAGGAATCGGTTCCCCTGCGGCTTGCCGGCACGGTATCCGGGGTGATCAACATGGGCGTGATGGCCGGCCCCATGCTGCTGCAGCCCGCGGTGGGCTGGGTGCTGGACAGATGCTGGCAGGGCGGCATGTCAGAAGGGGTGAAAATATATTCCCTGGCCGCCTATCAAAAAGGCTTCAGCCTGATGCTGGCATGGGTGGCGATATCTTTTGTGCTTCTGTTTTTCACACAAGAAACCTGGTGCCGCCAGCAGGCCTGAAACCTTGGGGGGATCAATAAACTTGTATTTTCTGCAATGATTGCGTAATCCTGAAAAATATCTGGATATAATCTAAAAACCAAAAGAGCAATGAAATGGCAATACCATCAAAACAACTATACAGCCGTTCGAAGATATGGCTTGAGGATGCAGACGGAAAAGTGGTGTTTGGCTCCGGAAGGCTGCGCATTTTAAAAGCCATTGAAAAAACCGGCTCCATCCATGCCGCGGCCAAGGAGCTGAAAATGGGCTATAGGGCGGTATGGGCAAGGATCCATGCCACCGAAGAGCGCCTGGGCGCCCAACTGCTGGAAAAACGAATCGGAGGGGCGGCCGGAGGGGGCTCCTGCCTGACCCCGCTGGCTGAAGAGCTCGTCCGTGCCTTTACACGACTGCAGCAGGATATTGAACACGAGACCGACGAACAGTTTAAACAGCTTGAAAACATATTGAATATCAAAATCGCAGGTGCGGGCCCCCCGGAATCAGAACCGGAATAAATGCAGGCTGCATCCCACTACAAACAAACCATCAGGCAGCAACCACTCCCTTTACTGCACAGCCGTGCAGAACCCTGGAAACAAAGCCGGCAAAAAATTTTTCACCCGCAGCGCTGTTTTACCCCCTTGTCGTCCGCAGCTTTGGGAATCCAAAAAATGGTGGCGCCGTAAAAAACGCTTCACCAGTCCCGGGGATTTCTGGTTGACAGAAGTAAACACGTCGTTTATGAATCGTTATGCCATATATGTCATAACGATTTGTTCGGCTTCCGCATTTACTGTTAACCGTTTTTAGGGAGAATGTCATGCACGGAAAAACCGGAGCACTCTTAATCGGATTTTTATGTATTCTGCTGGCCCCCGGCTGGATTCTGGCACAACCCGGCAGTGAGCCTGTATTTGAACTGGGTGAAATTGTGGTGAAGGGTCAAAAAACCGGAGTCGAGGATATCGCCATCAACCATGAAATGGACCAGGAAGAAATTGCGGCAACCGGGAGCAAGACGCTTGCCCAGGCCTTGAGTTTTGCCCCCGGCATCACAGTGACCCGGGGCAGCAAAAATGAACCGGAAATCTCCATACACGGTTTTGGCACTGAAAAATCATTGTTTTTAATCGACGGCATTCCCTTTTATGAAACCTACTACGGCAAGCTGAACCTGGATCAGATTCCGGCGGAAATGATCTCCAAAATTGAAATCACCAAAAACGCCCCTTCAGTGCTCTACGGCGCCAACACCCAGATCGCGGTTATCAACGTGGTCACCAAAAAAGGCACCGAAAACCCCTCCTTCAGCTTCACCCAGGAAATCGGTGAAAACGACACCTACCAAACGGCATTGTCCCACGGAAACCAGGTCGGAAAAGTCAACTACTGGCTCAGCTACAGCCGGCGTGAAACCGATGGCTTCCGGATGTCAGACGATTTTGATCCTGAAACGGCAGCACCCAAAAAAACCTTCATGGGAGATCCCATGATTACAGAAAACGGCGGTTTCAGGAACAACGCGGATTCAGAACAGGATTCTTTCTGGGGCCGGGTTGGCATCACCCCTTCCGAAAATTCCGAATATTTTGTCAGCATGCATATGATGCAGGCCGAAAGGGGCATGCCTTTTCAAACAGATGAGTACAAGGTACTATACCACCAGGGGCGATGATGCGGGCTTTTCAAACTTCAGCCGCTTTGAGAACTATGATGACTGGGGAATTGATCTAAGCGGCAGGCAGAATATTGTTTCCTGGCTCACCCTGAGGGGCAAACTGTTTTACCATGAACACGAGGATGATTTCGTCTCTTATGCGGATCCCGGTTTAACCGAAAAAATTGCCACAAGTACATACGATGACAGCTACGTGGGCGGCTCAATGATTGCCGATATTGACCCGGCCGCCTGGTACACGGGCCATATTTCGGTTCACTATAAGCAAGACATCCACAAAGACCGGGCCGGTGAAAATCTGCCGTTTAATGAGTTCGAATCCTATACCGGTTCGGTGGGCACGGAGCATGAGTTTTTCTTTGACAACGGCCTGACGGCCGTGATCGGCGCCAGTTATGACTGGTTTGAAGTCAATGATGCCGAAGAAACCGTTTTTGACGAAAATGACCTGTTTGCCGGGCAAATGGATCTGGACGACACGGACACCAGCGCGGAGTTCAATCCCATGGCCGGACTGAGCTGGCAATTTGCCGATACCACCCGGGTATATGGTTCGGTGGCGAAAAAACCCGTTTTCCCACCCTGAACCAACTATACTCCGGAAGCTCCGGCAACCCGAATCTGGATTCCGAGCAGAGCATCAATTATACATTGGGTGTGCAGCGAACCTTTGCCGGGGTTTTCCATCTGCGTATCGAAGGATTTTATCATGATATTTCCGACTGGATCTCCAGGGATTATCAGGAGGATGATTTCAGGGACGATGTCTACATCAACGTTGAAGACGTTGAAATGAAAGGCGCAGAAATCGGGCTCAGCTACACCCCTATCCCGGATTTGAGCGCTAGTATTGATTATACTTATAATGACGCTGAAAATAAAAGCGCCATAGCCGTTACGGAAAAGGTTGCAGGTGTGCCGGAAAACAAGTTTGTCATTGGCGTTGATGGGCTGATTCCATGGATAAACGCCCGGCTGAACCTGCGCGGGATTTATGTGGACAAGATCTATGAAGATCTGCCCACCCCTGCAAAACCAGCCGAGGAAATGACAAACACAAAAGACTATTTTACTGTCAACGGCCGGATATCAAAGCAAATTACCAATAAGTTGACGGCTTGGCTTGAATGCGAAAACCTGTTTGACAAAGATTATGAATCGGAAATTGGTTTTCCCGCCCCGGGCAGAAATGCCATTGTCGGGCTCAAAGCCAGTTTTTGATGAGCATGTAAAAAGTCTCTTTTACAGGCAGTGTTAAGTTTTAAGTGATTAAGTGTTAAGTAAAATCAATGATTTATTTATTCATTGATTAGGGGTTATATCCGATTTGGGCCTTTTTACGATTCCATCAATTTTTGGACATATGAAAAAATTATTTCTTATTATTGCATGCGGCCTTTTGCTCGTAACGGCATCCCGGGCCTGCGCTGAAAGAATCATAACCGATGCAGCAGGACGGAAAGTCAAAATACCCGACAATGTCAGCCGCCTGGTGACCACGTTTAAGCCCGCAACGCTGATGGTGCTGTGCCTGAAAGGGGCAGACGCCTTTGTCGGGCTTGATAACTCGTCGCGGCACGATCCCCTGGTTCTGGCCGTGGCACCGGAGCTGGCGGATCTGCCGGGCGTTGGCTCCAAATCCAGCGGAATCAATCTTGAAACCGTGCTCAGCCTGAATCCGGATCTGGTGATTCTGTCTTATCAGAAAACAGGCGTTCAGATGGCCGACAGGCTCCAAAACTCCGGCTGCCCGGCCGTGGTGATTGCACCGGAAACCTTTGCGTCCATAAAGCAGACACTGATTATGGTGGCTTCGGCCATTGGAAAACCCCGGCGGGCCGATGCGGTCATCCAGGCAATGGAACGGGTGCTGGCACGGGTCGGAAAACGGGTGCAGAATCTGGATCCGGGGGAACGCAAAACAGTATATTATGCCGGTCCTTCAGGATTTTTGTCCACGTCTCCTTCCGGCATGCTCCAGGACCGGATGATTCATCTGGCCGGCGGCATCAATGCAGCCCACGGTCTTCACGGCCATTTTAAACAAATTTCCCCGGAACAGCTCATGACCTGGGCTCCGGAAAGCATTGTCATCAGCCCCATGAGCCGCTTTCAGGCAAAAACATTTATAAACCGGCGGCAGTTTTCTCTTCTGCCGGCAGTGCGGGAAAATGAAATCCATGTTTTTCCCTCCAGCCTTTCGCCCTGGGATTTTCCCTCACCCCTGTCGGTCATGGGGGTGCTGTGGCTCGGGAACAGGCTTTATCCGGAGCAGTTTGAAGACATATGCCTGCTCCATGAGATCAATGATTTTCACGAAATCCTTTTTGATCAAAGCTTCACCAAAATGGGCGGTCATCTCAATGACAAAATTGAGTGCAAAGACCCGGAGCATCCCCCCCAAAACCAGAATGCGCCAAACGGAAACCCTGGATCATGAGTGATCAGAAAACCTTATGGATACTGGGTGCGATTTTGGTTCTGCTCTTTTTCCTTTCCCTGTTTACCGGGCAGATGCACATCTCTTTTGCAGATGCTGCCGGCTGGATCCGGGACTGGATTGCGCAGGACAGCCTTGCGCCAAGCCCAAAATCCCTTGTTTTTTTTGATGTGCGCCTGCCCCGCAGTTTAACTGCCGTGCTGGGCGGAACCGGGCTTGCCGTTTCCGGTGCAGTCTATCAGGGGTTGTTTCGAAATCCGCTTGTTTCTCCGGATATCCTCGGGGTTTCGGCCGGATGCGCATTTGGTGCGGCCCTGGGATTGATTCTGCCCGGCAGTCCCTTCGGAATTGTCCGCGCGCTGTCTTTTGCATTCGGCTTAAGTGCCGTGGGACTTGCCGCCGGCATTGCCAGGGCTGTGGCAGTGCGCCCGGTTCTGGTCCTGATCCTGGCAGGCCTTGTGGTCACATCCATGTTCAATGCCCTTCTGATGGTGCTGAAATACACGGCTGACCCCTACAGCCAGCTGCCGGCCATCGTATTTTGGGTCATGGGCAGCATGCACCGATGCTCATGGGCGGATGTGCGCCTGATTGCCCCGGTGATTCTGATGGGGTTGACCCTGGTTCACCTGCTGCGTTTCAAACTCAATATTCTTTCCCTTGGAGAAGTCCAGGCCACCTCCCTGGGGCTGAACCCAAGACGTTACAGGATCTTTTTCATCAGCATCAGTTCGCTGATGGTGGCCGTGATCGTCTCGGCCTGCGGCCAGATCGGATGGATCGGCCTTGTGATTCCGCACATGGCAAGAACCTTGTCCGGCCCTGATCACCGGGTGATGATACCGGTCACTGCGCTGATGGGCGGCGCTTTTCTGCTTGCCGCCGACCTTGCCGCAAGAAGCCTGACTGCAGCCGAACTCCCGGTTAGCATACTGACAGCAATGGCAGGGGGCCCGCTTTTTGCTTATTTGCTGTATCAAAATCGGGCAAGGGGATGGATATGAGCCTTGTTTGCACAAATATCACTTTTGCCTACAATGGCACCCGTGTCCTGCACCAGGTAAGTCTTGATGTGCCCAAAGGAAGTTTCTGTGCCCTTCTGGGACGCAACGGATCCGGAAAAACGACCCTTCTGCACTGTTTATGCGGGATACTTCACCCGGAAAGCGGAGAAATCATGGTCGATAACAATCCGGTTCACCTTGTAAACGGCACTGCCCGGGCAAAATGCATCAGCCTGGTTCCGCAGGAATCAGATCAGATCTTTCCGTTCACCGTGCTCGATCTGGTGCTCATGGGGCGGAACCCCCACCTGAGCCGCTTTGCCATGCCGGGCGCCGAAGATGAAAAAAGCGCCTGGCAGGCCCTTGAACTGCTTGGCGCAGCGCATCTGGCAAAGCGCCGGGTAAATCAAATCTCCGGAGGTGAGCGCCAGCTGGCCACCGTGGCCCGGGCCCTTGCCCAGCAGGCGCCGGTAATGCTTTTGGACGAACCCACAAATCATTTGGATTTCCACAATCAATACCATCTATTGTATCAAATCCGCAAATTGTGCCGGGATCAGAATCTGACCGTACTGGCTTCCATGCACAACCCCAATGCCGTTGCCGCGGCGGCCGACCGGGTCGTTCTTCTTGAAGCCGGGCATGCAGCCGCACAGGGAGACGCGGAATCTGTTCTCACGCAAAAACAGCTCAGCCGGCTTTACGGCATGCCGCTTGTGGAATCAAGGCTGACCGGAGGACAAAAACATTTCATGCCGGTCATGGAATTTCGCCGATGATATTGCTGACAGGCGACAGGCATTCAGGCAAAACCGGTTTTATTCTGGAACTGGCCAGGCAAACCCGGTGCCGCGAACGACGGGTTGCAGGCATTGCATGCCCCGGTCTCTGGAAAAACAACCTGCGAAACGGTTTTGAACTCCTTGAGCTGGATACAGGCCACAGGCATCTTCTTTCCATGCGGGTGCCGGGACTGCGGCCCATCCCCTACATGTTTGATGCCCTGAGCATGGAAAAAGGAAAAAACGCCCTGTCAATCCCCAGGTGCTGCGGCGCGGACCTTATCATCGTGGACGAAGTCGGCCCCCTGGAACTCAAAGGCCAGGGGTGGGCGTCCTGCCTGCACAGTCTGCTGCGGCTTTCCGCACCGGTACAGGTATGGGTGGTCCGGCGTTCCCTTGCAAAACAAGTCCGGGAACATTTTCGCATCAGGGCGGAAGTTGCAGATATCCGTCAGCAAAATTGCATGTCCGGCCTTCTGGAGAGAATTGTGCAAAAGACCTGAAATTCTGCCTTCCGGACAAAATCTTCGCCGTTTTTCCGGGGACAGAGGAAAAATATGCCTGCTCTTTATTATAAAATCATTATTGCCGCGGCCTTTTTTGCCTATCTGTCAAGTCTTGCCGCCTTTCGTCAGGAGTGGAAAAGCGGTGTCCGGTTTCTGTCATGTCTCGGCCTTGTGCTGACATTGTTCGCGGCTTTGGCCGGGTGGGTGGAAAACGTTCGACTGCCCGTTTACGGGCTTTATGAAACCAGCCTGCATATGGCGCTGGTTCTGGGCCTTTGCCTTGAATCTTCCGCACACATGCCGGCCCTGGCCGGGCCGTGGTTCCCGGGACGGATCATTGCTGCCGCATTACTGGTCCTTGCATGGACCGCGGCCGGAAAATTCGGGTTTGATTTCTACATTTACCAGTCATTGACGGTGCAGCTCTTCTTTTTTTTGCGCGTTGCCGCCGCAGGCGTTGCATTGTTTGCGTTTCTTCTGTTTGCCACGGCCTGGGCAAATACTTTCTTAAAAAAAACCAAAAACGATTCCATTGTCATCAGACAGGCGCTCAACACCCTGGTGGTCGCAAGCATTCTTTTTCTGTCCTCTGAACTCTCAGGGACGCTATGGTGCATGCGCGGCTATGGAGATATCTGGCACTGGAGCGCAAACTTTTTTAAATCCGCGGCCCTGTTTCTGCTGCTTATGCTGCCCCTGCACGTTCCCGGCCGCCTGAAAAGAAATATGGCCAACCCATGGGTCGGCATGATTTGCACCTTGTTGATGGTTTTGGCTGTGGCAGTGCCATAAAAGGACTTTTATGCAGGACAAACTTATAAACCGCCTGGCATCATTGCATATCACCTGGTGGGTGCTGATCGGGCTGATTGCCTGGTTTGTTCTGGGGGCCAACGCTGTTGAAATTCCATCTTTTTCAAAGGGCCTGTCATCCATGAACGAAATTCTGGTCCGCACCTGGCTGATCTGTCGGGGAGGCGACCATCTGCTGGTCCTATGCTGGTTTTTTGTCCTGATTGTCCTGGCGGCCATTCTGGGAATAAACATGGCGGCCTGTATATACAGCCGGCTGATGCGTTCTCAAAACGGCAGATGGCCCTTGAAGTTATGGGTCTTTACAGCAATTCACCTGTTGTTCGCCCTGGTCATGGTCCTCCACGGCCTGGAAATGTTTTTGGGCCACAAATATCCGCAGCAACAGCTGAAAGCCGGCCAAACAGCCATTCTGGACTCCTCGTGGAGCATTACGGTACATGAGGTCAAGTTTATAAATGATCCGGAACTGCTAAAACTCAAGGGTCAGGAGGCCAGGCGCACGATCAGCAGGGATCGTTTTGACATGCAGGCCAATTTTGTCAAAATCAGCCTGGTTTCCAACAATGAGCCTGTGCAAACCGGAAACCTTCGAATGCTTGCGCCCATGAGCCATGGGGGCATACACGTGATCCTGCGCGGATTTGATTACGGGCCGAAAGGGCTCACAGCCCGGATCCGGGTTGTAAAATCCTTTCTTCACACACCATTTACCATTGCTTATGCCATGCTGATCATCAGCATGCTCATATGGTTTCTGCTGAAAATCCGCCATGCACCGGGCGAGCTGCCTGCCTGAAAACACACCGGTTGAAAAAATCCGATCCGTATCCATGCAGCAAATGTGTCCCTGATAAATTGCAATGCCGGGGGTTTCGAATTGCCCGGCAAAATCGGAAATTGTCCGGCCGGATGCGGTGCCGCGGGGCTTTCCGGCCCCGGGATCCGAAGGGCTCATAAAATTATTCGGATGTCAGTGGAAAAATTGTCTTGACTGTTGGGACCGCCATGAGACAAATTTTAAAAAATGCGCAAATACTGTTGCATTCACAACCCAAAAGGCAACGGTTTTTGCACAAGTTTCTGCATATGGAAATGTGCATCATTAAATGCACAATACAGGACGGTTTTTATGAGCAAAAAGCATGTTCAGGACAGTATCAATGAAAAACGAAGGTATCCCCGGATCAATACCTCCAGTTTTATAGAATATATTCTATTTGATGAAAAGGAAAACAAACTCGACCGCGGGGAGGGGCGAAAGTTGAATCTGAGTCAGGGCGGGGCCCTTTTGGAGAGCCAAAAACCCCTGCTCGGTTCATATGTTGTTCTTATCATACCTGTCTTAAAGAAAAACAACCTGCAAGTAAAAGGGCGCATAATATATACCCGCAAGCCGGACAATTCCAGTTTTTATCTTACCGGGATAGAGTTTGTCGAGGCCGGCGATGAGCAGATAAATGACCTTATTGCCTTTGTAAAAGCCTACAACTCCTGTACAAAAGTTATGGTCATCGACGATGACCCGACAACGCGCTTCTTTCTGGAAAATATTTTGCGAAAGCGGGAGTTTCAAACATGGCAGGCAGAAAACGGAAAGGTTGCTCTGGATGAAATCAGCATCGCACAGCCCGACCTTATCATCTCTGATGTCATAATGCCGGAAATGGGCGGATTTGAGCTCTGTGCAAAGCTGCGCGAGTCACCGGACACCGCTGACATTCCGTTTATCTTCCTTTCGGTAAAAGGTGACCCTGTGGATCAGCTTAAAGGCTTGCGCATGGGAGCGGACGAATACCTGGTAAAGCCGTTTAAACCTGCTGATATTTTGCAGGCCATTAACAAGGTAATGGAAAAGACCGCCCGACTGCGGGGTTTGAAAGAGGATGTGGATATCGAGGGAAGTCTTGCCCGGATCGGATTGATCGAAGTAATCCAGATGGTGGAATTCAATGAAAAAACCGGAACGCTCTTTTTGCTGTCTCCCTCCGGCGGGGTCAACGGAGCCGTCTATATCAAAGAGGGGCAGGTGATCAATGCGGTTTCCGGAGACCTCGACGGCGAAGAGGCCTTTTATGACCTTGCGGCCCAGGCCGATGGATTTTTCAAATTCAATATCCACGACACCATCCCGAGCCAAAAAATCCGGCAGAAAAATATGAATCTTCTGATGGAGGCTTCCCGCCTGCTCGATGAAGCCGCTGCTCTCCGGCCCCTGGTCAGTTCAATGGACGTCCGGCTTACCCTGCAAACATCCGCGGTCCCCGGCCATGTCGTGGAGCGGATTTCGGCTGAAACACTTCGCAGCATAATGAATCTGATCAGAAGCGGCCGAACCATCAATGAAATTCAAGGCAGCGCCGGCATCAGCAGGGTACGGGCAGCGGCCGCGATCGTCGACCTGATCAACTGCGGAATCGTCGCCGAGCGGAAAGTCGGCCAAAAGGCGGATCTGGAGATTTTACCGGAAAATCCCGGATCGCCGCGGGAAGATGACCGTGTAAAGGGGAAACTCATCGACCGGCTGAAACACATGGAAAAAAATGCATTTACCGGCACGATCAGCATTCGGGGGCGTTCAAAGCCAGCCTGGATCTATATTGAGGATGGAAGGATTGCAAACGCCGGTTTTGGACAAACTACCGGCAAAAAGGGACTTTTTCGAATTTTCTCCGAGCATGGCGGTTCATACAGTGAAAATGAAGGCCCCGTTGAAATCAACAGGCGCATTGATGCCCCCCTCACGGATCTGATCCAGGAGGCCGAGGCCGAAATTGTATGGCGGCGAAACCTCAAAACCGATCTTTCCGCCATCAGTGTCCTTATTTCCGGCAACAACCTGGATGCGCAAAAAGAAATTCACAAGGATCCCTCTAAATTCCGGCTGCTAAAAGCAATCCGCGAAAATTCCGTCCTCAAAGATATCATCGATTCCAGTTCCCTGACGGATCTGGAAACCTGCCGCCTGATAGACGAGTGGCGCAAAAATGGCATTGTGCAGTTTAAACGCTTGTAAATCTGATTCCCGCGGGCAAGAAAGCCCATGACCCGATCAATTCGTCTCAAGCTTTTTTGCCAGCAGTTCCTGCACGATTTTCGGGTTGGCCTTGCCACCCGCTGCCTGCATGACCTGGCCGGCAAGCTGCACCGTGCGGTCGATGTCATCTGCCGTCAATTGCCCGCAGAAAACACGTTGTGAAAACATCATGAGGAAAGTCCTTTCCATGCTCATTATTCAACACCCCCACCCTCTTGCCCCCTCTGCAACAGGAAACCGGGGATTGATAGGGTTAGGGGCTGTTATTGGCCTGCTGAATTAGACGACTTCTATGGTGGACGGGGGTTTTGCGGCAATATTGCAGGTAACGCTGACCACACCGGGCACGGCGGCGACAATCTCCTGTGCCAGTTTTTCAAGGGTGTCAAAGGGGAGCCGGGTCGGCGTGGCCGTGCGGGCATCCACGCTGTCCCAGCAGCGAACCTCGATCTGCCGGCCGAAATCGCGTTTGCCGTCGCGCATTCCGGTTACCCGGTCTTCGTGAAGGATGGCCATGTACTGAAAAGTGCCGCATCCAAAAAGATGCTGCTCCACGATCGCGGAAAAACCCGACAACCTGTTCGGCTTCGCCCGCCCGCATGAGCCCGTTTTCGATAAATACCGTTTTTAAGCGATCGCCAAGAGCGCGGTGGCCGAGCAGTGTAACCGTGGACGAATCAACCCCGCCGGAAAGCGCATTAACGGCCCATCCGTCCCCGACGGTCTCTTTGATTTCCGCTGCCTTTTCCTTTATAAAGCGCTCCGGGTCAAGCGCCTGTGCTGTGATTTCAGTAGCCAAGCTGTTTTTCTCCCGGGTTTTGAAATTGATTGAATGAACAGGTTAAACAACCCGATAACTTAGCATTCGACAACCCGAATCCCAACGGCTTTTTGACCTGGATGCATATGCTCACAGCAGGCGTTCTGCCCGCAAGGAGGGGGAAAAGCTTCCAAATAACTTGGTTCAAGGTTCAAGGTTCAAGGTTCAAGGTTGATGGCACCGTAAAAAGTCTGATTTCAGATGGTGCCGTAAAAAGTTCAAGATCAAGGCTTGCGCAATTTCGAAGAATGCAGCGTACTTATCCGTACG
>NZ_JBSRLA010000031.1:0-40151 GCF_055149105.1 Desulfosalsimonas sp.
AACCGCTATAACTCCGGGAAAAAAGAATGCTGGGGATATATTGAATTTGCAAGCAAGCGTGATAACTGGATACATTCAGACGCGCCATTTATTGCCGCTTGCTCCATGACCACGGGGGACAGAAGTATCTGCCCGGGTGCAGGCCTGATACAGTGATCATCACCAATATCGGCCAGGGCCAAGCCATCGATGCCCTGCTCCAGGAATCCGGGGCGGAACAATATCTGGAAGCCAATGGTATTGTTGCCTGCTATCACGAGCGAGGCAGTGACGAACTGGCCAACCGGGCATTGAAAGATTTCGGTCATGAGCAACTGCCGTTCAAGCGGTTTAATCCGAACGCTGCATGGTATTATTCGATGTTGCTGGGCCATTTTTTGATGGAGACCTTCAAAGAAGATGTTGGCGTTTCAGTGGTCCCGGTCGGGGCGTATGCAAACACGGTTCGCAGGCGGTTGATTGATATCGCCGGAAAGATCGTTTCGCATAGCGGCAAGATGATCTTAAAGGTGACCGCTGCCTGCTTTGAAGGTCTCGGCTTATTTGAACTGTTTAACCGGCGCAATCGCGCGCCAATTATTATTTAAATTTCAAATAGTTGAAATAAAACCATCGTCTTCCCGAGGGGGAAGTACGCCCCGTTGCCTACAACTATTACGCAAAAAGCTTATACTATACAAAAAAATACTAATTTGTAGACAGTTTTTTCTGTATAGCAGATCCAGCAGCTGGATCTATGGCTAGTAGCAAAGCCAAAATCTCGCTGCCAAACACAAAATCGCTCAGTTTAGGGAAGTGTCAAATTGATTAATGATCTCTTGAAAAAGACGGGGTATGATAACACGAATTTTTTCGGACAATCAAAAGCACCCGGTCACGGCCCCTGGTGGCCGGTTACTTTAAAAAGGAACAATACGCATGCGCCTTCTTTTGGTGGAAGATGATCACAAAATCGCCCATTTTGTCTCCCAGGGGTTGCGGGAGGCGGGGTTTGCCGTGGATCATGCGGAAAACGGCGAGGACGGGCTGCACATGGCCCTGAGCGAACCCTATGATGCGGTTGTCATGGATATTATGTTGCCGAAAAAGGACGGCTTGACGGTGATTGAACGGATGCGGGAAAACCGCGTCAACACCCCGGTGCTGATTTTAAGCGCCAAAAGGTCGGTGGATGAACGGGTCCGGGGACTTCAGACCGGGGGGGACGATTATCTCACCAAGCCCTTTGCATTTTCCGAACTCCTGGCCCGGCTCCAGGCCCTGATCCGCCGGGCCACGGGCGTCGCCAATCCATCGAAACTCCAGGTCGCGGATTTAGCGCTGGATATCCATACCCGCAAGGTCGAACGGTCCGGCCAAAGAATCGACATTCAGCCCCTGGAGTTCTCGCTTCTGGAATACCTGATGCGCAACGCCGGCCGGGTGGTGTCCAAAACCATGATCATGGAGCATGTCTGGGATTATAATTTCAATCCCCAGACCAATGTGGTGGAAGCGCGCATCTGCTGTCTGCGGGATAAAGTGGACCGGGATTTTGAGCCCAAACTCATCCATACTATTCGCGGGGTCGGGTATGTTCTCAAAACGGATTCATGACATCACCGGCACCCTGGCGTTCCGTCTCACCATCTGGTACGCCGTGTTTTTTACCTTCTGCTCCTTGTTCGCCATCTCCATCTACTATTATAAAATTTCCGTGATCACGCGGATGGAAACGGACAAGGAACTGGTTGAGGAAATTGATGAATTTTCCGTCATCCTGCAGGAGGGCGGAGTTGAAAACGTGGAAAAATACATGACGGCGGAAGTTGAATCCGAGGGAGAAGATATATTTTTCCAGCTTTTGTCTCTGGACGGACGGGTTTTGTCCATGAAAAGCAAGACATTTCTCCACCAGCAGGCCACAATTCCGGATTCGGCCCTGGAAGTGATCCGGCGAACGGGCAAGCCGGTTTTTGAAACCCTTAATCTGGCGGATTATCCTCATCCCGTGCGAAGCGTGGTCGGCCCCATCAGTCCGGATCTGGTTCTGTACGTGGGAATCTCCCTTGAACAGAATGAGGAATATCTAAGTATTTTTAAACAGTTAATTTTTAAACTGATTTTCCCGCTCTTCATGATTTCCGCTTTGATCGGATGGTTTCTGGCCCGCAAGGCCCTTAAGGGGGTGGAGGAGGTGACCCGCACGGCCACGGAAATTTCAAAGGGCGCCTATGACAAGCGGGTTCAGGTGAAAAAACAGCTCTTGGAAGTCCATCGTCTGGCCAATACCTTCAACGTCATGCTGGACCGGATTCAGGCCCTGATCAAGGGCATGAGGGAAATCACGGACAATGTGGCCCACGATCTCCGAAGCCCCCTGACCCGGATCCGGGGGGCCGCCGAGATGACCCTGACCCGGACCGCATCCCTTTCCGATTGTGAGAAAATGGCGGCCAGCACCATTGAGGAATGCGATAATCTCATCGTCCTCATCAACACCATGCTGGACATCACGGAAATCGAGGCCGGCGTGGGACGGTTGGAAAAAGACAACGTTGCCGTGAACCGGTTGATCCTGGACGCCCGCGATCTGTTCGGCCCGGTGGCCGACGGTAAAAATATCCGGCTGGAAGCCGAAGTCCCGGACGAGCTCTATGTTCCAGGGGATAGGCGCAAACTTCAGCGCATGGTCACCAATCTTCTGGAAAACGCCATTAAATATTCGGAATCCGGCGGTGTTGTCGCCATATCGGCCAGAATGGAAGGCGGTCGGGTCCGCATGGATTTTTCCGATACGGGCATGGGCATTTCCCCGGCGGATCTGCCGAAAATATTCGATCGGTTCTACCGATGCGACAGCAGCCGGTCCCAGCAAGGTTCCGGCCTGGGCCTTTCTCTGGTCAAGGCCATTATCGATGCCCACGGCGGTGATATCCGCGTTAAAAGCAAATTAAATGCGGGCAGTACGTTTTCAGTTTTCCTGCCGCTGTAGCTTTTTGCCTTGTCCTGTCTTCGGGCGCTGCAAATCACCGGCGGCTAGTTGATTGTCCATTGACAAGGCGGGCCATGGCAATGGTCATCATCCGCTTAACTGGATTTTATCCGAAAATTCCATCACGATCACCTTCCCGCCTCTATATCGCTGTTGATATATTATATTGTTTTTATTAATAATTTTTTTATGTTTATCCCGGGCTATCAAAAGAACGTGTTGATGGGAGTTAAGATATGCATCGACACTTGCTTTATTTTTTAGAACGATCAAAGGTTGTGTTAAACGGCCCAGGAACTGATATTGCCCATGGTATTCACCGTAATGAACAAGATGATATCCTTCTTTCTGTTTTTCGTTTAACATACGGGCAAGATGACTCAGGTCATACCGATTGCCAAATTTAGTTGAACCGACAAATCCAATCGCGACGATAAGGACGGCCAGAGAGGAAACCGCGAGTGTTTTCATCAGGGTATCCAGGGATAATGGTTTCGCGAAAAAAAGCATCCCTCCCAGACAAAGAAACGCGGCCGCCGGCATCACCGCGACACCGAAGGGAATATCGCCAAGATTACCGCTGGTTTTAATAAACGGCGCGCCCAATATCAATCCGCCCAGCATGGTATAAAATATTGCCACGGGGTAATGCAATTTGGCGTTTTCCGAAATTTTCGCGCCGAATCCCGCGATATTTTTTGCTATCAGCAGGCTGGCCGCGGGCAGCATCGGAATCAAATAATGGATCTGCTTGCCGCTGATCAATGAAAAGATGATTATGGTTGCCAGCATCCAGACAGCAAGAAAGCGATAACTTTTATTATGCTGAATCATTGAAAATCCCCGCCATGTCGGTTTTACTAAAATCCAAGGGAAAAGAAGTCCGGAAAGCATCGGTATATACCACCAGACTGGATGCCGATGAGCAAAGGAAGATACCAGACGACCAACGGTCTGGCCCCACAGAATGGATTGCCTGTATGCCTCGCCACCCCTCATCGCGGCGGGAATAGCCCAGAGCAAGGCGATCGCCGCTCCTATAAAAACAGATCCGAGCATCATTAAATACCATCTGCTTGTCTTTAATCCATTTTCCGGCTTCCACGTGAAGTATAAGATGCTTATCGGAAGGATATACGCAAAAACAACCGGCCCTTTTGTCAGCAATCCGCCTCCGATGGACAAGGGAACAAGACATAATGCGGTTTTAACATTGCCGCTTGCCGCCGATAAAAGCCCGTATATTCCGACCAAAACAAAAAAAGTAAGAACAATATCAAACATAATTAATATCGACCAAACCAAATAAATCAGCGTGGACGCCAAGATCGTCGTTGCATAGCCGGCGATTTTTTCATCCTTCCACAATGCCAGGGCGATTTTACGGGTCATGAAAATATTGAGCGCACTGAACAGCACGGGAATGAAACGAAGCGTTTTTTCGTTTACGCCGAAAATCAACCAGTCTAAATTGATTAATAAAAATAAAAACGGAGGCTTGTGTGAATACGGACTGCCATTTAGAAGGGGAACAATGGAATGATTCAGCTTCATTTCCCAAGCAACCGCCAGATATCGTGTCTCATCCACGGGGAAGAACGGCAACAGACAAACAGCGGCGGCTCCTGATGCCGTCAGAATCAACAGGGGCAGCTTGATGTCATTTAGTATTTTCATTTTTTTTGTGTCTGCCGATAAAATGAAGGTTTCGGGAATAAACAATAACGCCGAACAATTGTCCCAAAATAAAAACCGGATCGCCGCGGAAAACAGCATAAGAAAGGAGCAGGAGAGAACCGATGATGCTTAAATACCAGAATGCTACGGGTATAACGCTGTTTTTCGCTTTCTCGGTTGCAATCCATTGCAGGACGAAACGCATCGTAAAAACCAACTGGCCGGTAAACCCCACGATCAGCCAAATAGTATGTTTTTCAGTCATCTGTCATTTTCCGGTCCGAGAGCTTCCTTGTTCGCAGGCATAGCCAATACACCCCCATCAAATCAATCAGCCCGACCCATAGCCGGTCCAACGTGCCATACTTGGACCGGCCTTGCATTCTTTTACGGTGATTCACCTCCACTGAAATCACCTCCCCCCCCTGCATGCTGATAAGCGCGGGCAGGAAACGGTGCATGTGATCAAAAAACGGAAGATCCATAAATGCAAACTTATAAAAAGCCTTTAAACCACATCCTGTATCCGGCGTATTATCTTTTAATAAACAGCCTCGTACGAAATTTGCGATCTTGGATGAAATGAACCGCCATGTTGAATCTTTTCTCTTTTTTCTATGACCCACAACCATTCGGCATGCTTTATGATCCAATAACGTGGAAATAAGTTTCGCCATATCCGCCGGATCATTTTGGCCATCGCCGTCCATGGTAACGATCAATTCGCCTTCGGCATGCTCCACGCCTGTCACAATGGCGCAGCTTTGGCCGTATTTCTCTTTGTGCCGCACAATTTTCAGGTGGGGCATATCCTTTTTTATATCAGACAAAACCGCGGCTGTATGATCATTGCTTGCATCATCAACAATAACTATTTGATATGATAGATTTAATGAAACCATGTTGATTTCAGCAATTAGCCGTCCAATATTTTCGGCTTCATTATGTACCGGGATGACGATTGAAATCAGCATATCGGGTTATCCATTTATCATTCAGCCGCAAGCGCCCTATGAACGCACCACGGATAGCAGCGAGAGATGATGGCGTTTCAATTTCCGCTGGTGCAAAATTTTAAGTTTCCGGGGATAAAGAGAGGCGTTCAATTCCGTCGGATCCGTATCATAGGTGAGGATCAGCAAGTCCGGATCCGTTGATATTTTCCGGTTCAGGTCCTCCGGCGACCAGACCATCGGCATCTGCCGGCTGAAATGGAAATACGCCGCGCCCCGGGCGGTTTCCGGGAGACAATAGAGTATGATGTTTTTTCTTTCCCATTCCGGCTGCATTTCCGTGAAAAAGGGCTGAAGGGACTCGGAAGAAGTATCCGGCAGAATGACCGAATAATGGAGCACGCAGACGAATATGGCATGGCAGCAGAAAAAAAACGCCATGGCATGTTTTCGCGTTACCAATTTTTGGATGAAAAAAACAAAAAACGCGCCCGACAAAAGCACCAGGCCGATCAAACCCGCGCCAAGGATGAAATGGCCGCCGATAAAGGCGCAAACAACACTTGCGGCCAGGAGGATGCCGCCAAATCCTGAAAGAAACCGCAGGGAAAGCGTTTCCAGCCGTTGAAACCCTTCGGTGGTGGTGATCCGCCGCCACCACAAGGCGGTCATCAGGGCGATGGATGGATAAATCGGTCCCAGATAAACGATCCGTTTGGCCGATGCCGCGGACAGAACAATAAAAACCGTCATGAACCAGATTTGGGGCAACAGCATGTTTGCCGGCCGCTTGCCTTCCGGTTTTTCAGAACGCGAACGCCGCCGAATCCTTTGCCAAAAAATGATCATCAGAAAAAAAGTCCATGGCAGGGCCAGGTACAAAATGGGCCTTAGATAATAATATGGCGGATTCGCATGGTCCGCCGACGCGGAAAAAAATCGACTCACGCTTTGCCGCCATACTTCATGGGCCAGTTCAGGTCCTTGCGCCTGATACAGCAAAAAAAACCAGCCCAGAACCGGGGTCGCGAAAATGAAAACTCCCCACCAGGGCCGCATTTTTAATATAAATGAAAAGTCCTTTTTCATTAAAATAAAAATTCCCGCGATCATCGCGGGCAGACCGGCTCCGATGAGCCCTTTGGTCAGGAAAGCGCCGGCCATGCCAAGATAAAAAAAGACAAGATACCGAAAGGCTTTTTCCTTTGCCCCGTATCCGGCCGCGAATCCATAAAGGCTTAACGTGATCCAGAATAAAAGAGACGCGTCCACCCGGAGGCTTGCGTTTAAGGAAATAAACCCGCATGTTGCCTGCAGAAAAAAGGCCGCTAAAATTCCGGTTTTTTCATCGCCGAGGGTTTTTCCGAGCAGAAAAATTAAAAAAACCGTGCCCATCCCCACAGCCGCATTGGCGAGATGAGCCATAAAGGGAGATTTTATGCCGGTCAGTTTTAAAAACAGCGCAATGGGAATGTATCCCAGGGGGGGGTATTCCAGAAACGGCGTACCATTGAGTCGTGGAACGATATAATCGTTTTCCACGGCCATTTCCCAAGCGATGCCGGCGACCCTGGATTCGTCATGCAGTGAAAATGTATTACCTGCAATAGAGCTGAGTCCAACCCACAAAACAAAGAGAATCAAAAAAAACCGTGTTAAATTAGACACATGGTCATCGGAAAAATTGTTTGTATTGAAACCCGTGAAAATTTTTTCACCTGTCACGACGGCACTTCCTTTTCCATTTCCCATTCTCAAGCCCTTTACGCTGACCGGGTAATCAGCCAAACACCCAGACATATTACTAAAATACCGCTCCAGCGTATTATTCCCATGGATTCATCAAAAAAAATCCATCCGGCAGATGCGGTGACGATGTATCCGATGGAGAGAAGAGGATAAGCAAAGCTGACCTCAACCCGTGAAAGCACCAGTAGCCAGACAGCAACACTGAGAACATAGCATGCCAGCCCGGCTAAAATGTACGGATTCACTGCGATATTAAGGAAAACAGGGACGCAGTTTTCCAACCGGAAGTCAAAATAACCGATGTTTCGCATCCCCTGCTTGAGTGCCAATTGGGCCAAAGCATTGAGCAGTACACCAAAAACAATCAGCGGCAGATATACGGTCATTTTTCACCCGGCGATTGAAGAGAGTTAACGGTATCCTCCTGGAAGGCGATCCAGCCATCCCTTCCGGGAATGACCTTTTGGAGAATGCGGGATTCCGCGATTTTCATATCAGGAGACAAAAATTCGCCCAGGGGCTTGACGGCAAGTCCCCGGGAGGAAGCCCGGTTCAGAAAATCTTCAAACAGTTCCAAACAGGCGATCCCTTCCACTTCGGCATGGATGGTGAGGATATTCAGTTGGTCATCCCGGATCAAACTGATTAAGTGTTCACTATAAGTCCTGGGAGTGCACTGCCGGCCGATGAGTTCATCATAGGTCGGCAGTGTGGCCGGCACCTGAAGGCGGCCAAGCCGGTGTCCGTCTATTACGGGCCGGAAGATCGAGTGGCCGCGGCAATCCGATTGGTACCGGAACGGAAAATCTTCCAATGCCGTCAGGGCAGCATCCGTTATCCGCCATCCCGGCGCGGCAAAACTATCCGGGCTTTTTCCCGTAATTTCCGTCAACAGATCGCGGGCTTTTTGGATTTCAAGGCGGATGGCCTTCCGGTCCATGCTTTTCAGCCGCATTTGCCACCGGTGGTGGTCCCAGGCGTGAACTCCTGTTTCATGTCCCGCCTCGGCGGTGGCGCGAATCTCCCGTGCGCAATGGTTTCCGATGACCGGGCCGGGCCAGAAGGTCCCCTTCAAGAGAATATCCCAGCCATAGAGACTGGCGGCCCGGGTCCGGAGCATTTTGAACAAAAACCGGGGCCGCAGGAGCCGCCAGAGATGGCGGCCCATATTGTCGGGCCCCACTGAAAAGAAAAAGGTCGCCCGGATTCCATGTCGGCCGAGAAGACCGACCAGGTTCGGAACGCCCACGCGGGTTCCCCGGAGAGTGTCGACGTCTACCCGCAGGCCTAATTGACACATAGCTCTTCCTTTAAGTTTTCCATGACATCCTTCAGGAAATAATCCAGAGTTTCATGGATGGACTGCTCAAACGGCACTTTCGGCTCCCATCCCAGTATGCTTTTTGCCTGACGGGTGGATGGCCGCCGGTGCTGGACGTCCTGGTAGCCGGAACCGTAAAAGGCCCGGGCCGTGATGTCTTTGATCCCCCCATCCGGCGGGAAAAGGTCGCGAAGTGGGTGGGATTTAAACTTTTCCCTCAGGATCTCCGCCAGTTGCCGCATGCTGAATTCGTTTTTCGGATTTCCGATATTGAAAATTCTGCCGTTGCAGCGGTTATCCGTGTTTTCGATGATTCTGAACAGGCAGTCGATACCGTCCTTGACGTCCGTGAAACAGCGTTTTTGCCGGCCGCCGTCAACCAGACGAATCGGGGTGCCTTCCACCAGGTTCAAAATGAACTGGGTGATGACCCGGGAGCTTCCGACGCGGGCGGACTGTAGGGAATCCAATTTCGGCCCGACCCAGTTAAACGGACGAAACAGCGTAAACGCCAATCCCTGGCTGGCGCCGTAAGCCCAGATGACCCGGTCCAGCATTTGCTTGCTGCAGGAATAAATCCAGCGCTGCTTTTGGATGGGGCCCAGCACGAGATTGGAGCGGTTTTCATCAAATTCTTCATCCGCGCACATGCCGTAGACCTCCGAGGTGGAAGGAAAAATCAGGCGCTTCCCGTATTTGACGCAATAGCGCACGATCCGCAGGTTTTCCTCGAAATCCAATTCAAAGACCCGCAGGGGATTTCGCACGTATTCGATGGGCGTGGCAATGGCCACCAAGGGCAGGATGATATCGCATTTGCGGACATGATATTCGATCCATTCCCGCATGATGGCGATGTCTCCTTCCGTAAAATGAAAATCCGGATGCCCCAGCAGGTGGCGGATGCTGCCGGCGCACAGATCCATGCCATGAACTTTGTAACGGCCGCTCTCCAGCAAGCGTTCGCTAAGGTGGTTGCCGATGAAGCCGTTCACCCCGAGGATGAGGACATGCTTTTTCCGCCGTTGTTCGCGGAGGGCTTCCGTCGGTCCATTGAACCGCATGCCGGCGACGAGATTGAGTTCTTGGGTCAGTTGGCCGCCGGTCATGTAAAGGCCGTTTTCCGGCTGGGCGAATTCCACGTGCACGGCCCCTTTGCCGCAGGCGATGATGAAGGGATCCGTCGATATCACCGCGCCGGAAGGTACGTCTTTCGGCTTTTCCACGGTTTTGACTTGCCAGAACAGGCATTTGCGGTCGCCGATCCAGGAAAAAGCGCCGGGATAAGGCCGGGTCACGGCCCGCACCAGGTTGCGCACGCTTTCGGCGTCCTTGGCCCATTCGATCATCCCGTCCCGGGGGCCCCGCCCGCCGAAATAGGTTGCCGCCGCTTCATCCTGGGGGATGCGTTCAATCTTATTTTCCCGGATTTTGGGCAGGAGATCGACCAGCAGCTCTCCTGCGGCCTGAGCCAGTTTTTTATGCAGGGTCAGGGCCGTGTCCGCATGGTCAATGGCGATTTTTATCTGTCCGGCAATGTCGCCGTCATCGGGCCGGGGTGTCATGTAATGCAGGGTGACCCCGGTTTCCTTTTCTCCGTTTACCAACACCCAATTGACCGGGCACCGGCCCCGATACCGGGGCAGCAGCGATCCGTGCAGGTTGAGGCAGCCCGCCGGGGGGATTTCAAGAATTTCCTTGCCCACCAAGTCCCGGTAATAAAAAGAAAACAGGATGTCCGGTTGCAGTTCCCGGATTTTTTCCACCCAAAGGGGATGGTTGATATTTTCCGGCGCATATACCGGGATATTGTTGGCCGCCGCCAGTTCGGCCGTGGATTCGAACCAGACATTTTCATGGGGATCATCTTCGTGGGTGAAAACAGCCTGGATTTCATACCCATGGGCCAGCAGCGACCGGATGCCGACGCATCCGATATTATGGTAGGCTAAAACAATTGCTTTCATAAATTTCTCCTTGCTAATTTGTCAGGACTTGAAGCCCTCTTTTAAATTCACCCGATAGGCGTAAAGCTTTGTTGAGCGGGCATTCCCCTCCACAATCTTATGGATATTCCGGTCTTCCAATAAAGGAAGGTTATCCATGTCCGTAATCAGAAGGCATGGCGCGGGCAGCGTATTTAATTCTTCCAAACGGTCGACAAAACGAATCTCCTCTGGGTTTCGATTGCTGTAGAATAAATATTTCAGGGCATCTCCATCACGCCCCAACCCATGAATCATCACCGGGAGCAGGGAGGCCTGCGATTCCGCGGCCGTGACAAATTCGCGGGCGGATGCGCGGCGGGAAAGGGCCGGGGTCGCCAGGAGGTTTGCGCCGGAAATTCCGATGGCCATTAACAGCAAGACCGAACCGGCCAGTTTATGCTTTGGGTGAATCCATTTCAGAATCAGGATGATGCCGGCGACGCCCAAGGCCAGCCAGATTATGATATGGCCTAAGGAAATAAATATATATTGGTTAAACAGAAAGTAAAAAACCATACTGGCCGACAAAATCACGGCGGACAGGAAGATCGCGGAAGTTTGAAGGCGGTTTGCGCGAAACGGATTGTTCTCAACGAGGAAATGTTCCACCCAGCCCCCCAGGAGGATGGCGGCCGCCGGGTATAAGGGCAGAAGGTATCGGGAATGTTTGGTGGCGGCGAGAGAAAAAACCGTCAAAATCCCCAGAACCCATGTCACCGCCAGGCGGGTGACGGAATCGGCGGCCAGTGGTTTGAAAAAAGAAAGCTTCTTCTCTTTTAGGCGACCGGAAACAAGACGGCTTGCAAGGATCAGAAACAACCACAGGTTGCAAATCCCCAAAATGCAGAAAAAATAATAATAAAAAGGCTTGTTCGCCTGCCGCAGCCGGCCGGTCACCTGCATTTTGATCATCTCGGAAACCAATTGCCGGCCACCCGCGAGGTATGCAAACAGAAATTCCAAACCAATGCAGAACACGCCGACAAGCATGATCCATAAGGAAAATTTTATAAAATCGCTCAACCGTTTGTTTAAAAGAAGATACCCTCCCCAGGAGATTGCCGGCAGAACGATTCCGATGGGGCCTTTCACCATAAAGGCCCCTGCCAGGGCAACACATCCCCCGAGAAAATAAATTCTTTTTATTTTGGGGTTGTCTTCCTCGTCTCCGAAATAGAAACAGAGAATTCCGCCTGTCACGCAAAACGCGAGAAGCATGTCGATGGTGGCGCCGCCGGCATAGCACCAAAACGACGGAATCGTCGCCAGAATGAGGGCGGACAGCCAGCCGGCGCGGGGAGTGATCCGGCGTCCCAAGCAGAAGGTCAATGCCAGAAGCCCGACGGCCGAAAGGGCGCTGGGCATTATCGCGCTTAAGGTGCTGACGGCGCCCGCGGGGAGGGAAAATACTGTTTCCAGCCAGAAATAGAGGGGCAGGTAATCGGGGTAATACTCTCCAAATACCTTTGGAATGATGGTCAGCCCGTTTTCCAGCATTTCCCGCGCCGCAAGCGCGTTCCGGATTTCCATTCCGTAAAGATCGCGAAAAGGCGCCGCCCAGGTGTAGGCAAGAAAAAAAAACAGCAGAAAACCGGCCAACCTCAGCCAGACGTTTTCCTTGAAAAAATTTTTACGCAATTTGTCACGCAAACCGATTGTTTGGGGCCATCCGGGACGCATATCAAGATTTCCTGCCGGCGGCCGGGTTCATCAAACCTTGAGAACAACCTCCCTCCGGGATACACGGGACCATGGCCCGGTATTTCCTCAGGTTTTCCACGGCGGTCCAGTTGTCTTTGGATAATCCGTCTTCATGGTCGCGCCGGACAAACACCAATCCATTGTGTTTCACCGCCCAGTCAAAGGCGGTTTTTTCTTCCGCAAACACCTGGCAGGGGTGATCCAGGTAAAACCAGATCCGGTCGGAAGAGACGGGATAAAACGCAACGGGCCTGCCGGAAGATTTAATATCGGCCACTTTATTTCGGATATTGGGAACCTGGTCGTAAAGCGGGACCGCCGCGAAGATGTAAATGCACCATGCCGCCATGACGGCGGCTCCCACGACCCGGCCGCTTCTGGAAAAAATGCCGAACGAAAGGATTGCGGGGATTATCGCCAGGATGAGCGCAATCCACCATATCACGTCTCTGACGGCCGCCAGATGACCCGGCAATAGCCTGGGAGCCGTTAAGAGAATTCCCATCGGCGCGATCAGGATGATGGACAACAGGACGCCGAAGGCCTTGACATAAAGGGAAAACGACCGCGGCATGCGGTTGTTGAAAAAATCAACCATGAATCGTCCGGCCAGGATGGACGCAAAGGGCAGGATGGGCAACAGGTAATAAGACCGCCGGGACCCGGACAAGGTGAAAAAGAGAAATACGGCGCCGAAAATCACCAGGAGTTCGGCGGCACCGGAGGCCCGTATGCGGAGTTTCGGCCGCAGATAAACCAGGGCCGCGGGTAAAAGCAGGGACCATGGCGCGGCCAGATCAAAAATCCGGATGAAATAGGTCCAGATGGGCTCTTTATGGTCAAAGGGCTTGAAAAACCGGATCACGTTTTCCTTCCAGACCAGTTCCAGGGGCGCCCATGTGCCGGCGAAATAACAGACGACCAGTTGAAAGCCGATATAAAGGGCCATGGATAAGGCCAGCGAACCGATGATGTGCGGCCAAGTCATGGCGGAAGGCCGGTTTTGCTTGAAGAGCAGCAGGAGACCAATGGTGAATATCGGGACCCCGTAAGCAGGAAGCCCTTTGAATCCCGCGCCCACCGCCATGATGCCGCCCAATAGATACATCCAGCGGGGGCTGGGATCTTCTTTGCGTTTTAGAAAATACCAGATGGCGAGCAGGATGAAGAAAGCATTGAACATCTCCACCTGGGCGTTGCGTGCCCAGAAAATGAAGCCGTAGCTGGTGGAGAGGATCATCATGGAGCACAAAGCGGTTTGGGCGTCGAACCATTTGCGGGCCAGGTCAACGGTCAGCGCAAGCAAAAGAATCGCCGCCAGGACCGACGGCAGCCGGATCACGGTTTCACTGACGCCGCCGCTGAGGGCGGCAAAGGGGAGGACCGCCCAATAGGACAACAGGGGCTTATCCCAGTAAACGGAATTCCCGAGAAGGGGCCTGAACAGTTCTCCGGTATCAAACATATGCCGGCTGATCAAGGCCCATCGCCCTTCCGCGCCCCACAGCGGGATGACGCCGAGGTTTCCAGTCAGGATCAGGACCGCTGCGCCAAGAATGCAGGCAAAAGAAATTTTCGCGGCGTCCCATGCAAGAGGGCGGGGGGTTTCAACGGGAACGGGAAGTGTTTGAATCCCGGAAATGGTTGTCATGGATTTCATTGGATTTTCCTTAATCGGTCGGGCCGACGATTTTTTGAATGTAGTATTTCGGCCGGGCCTGGACGTCATGGTAAATGCGGCCGATGTATTCTCCCAGGAGACCGAAAACCAGAAACTGCGCGCCCGTGAAGGTGAACATGACGGCAAACAGGGTGAACACGCCTTCGGCGGCCCAGGATGCGCCGAAGATCAGGCGCATGACGATGAGAAACACGCCGAAGCCGGTGCCGGCAAGAAAGGCCAGTGCCCCGAGAATGCTTAAAAGCCGGAGGGGAAATGTGGTCATGCAGGTCAACAGATCGAATTGAAGGGAAATCAGTTTGTACAGGCTGTATTTGGTATGGCCGTTTTTGCGTTCATCGTGGCTGACGGGGATTTCCGTAACATTCCGGGCGAAATTATTGGCCAGAATCGGGATAAAGGTACTTCGTTCCGGACAACTCAAGACCGCGTCAACGATATTCCGGCGGTAGGCCCGCAGCATGCACCCGTAATCGTGCATCATGACCCCGGTGGTCTTTTGCACGAACCAGTTCACCAGGGCGGATGAAAATTTTCTGAAAAAAGAGTCTTTCCGGTTCTGCCGGACGCTGCCCACGACGTCATACCCCTGGTGGATGGCTTGAATCAGCCGGGGGATTTCTTCCGGCGGATTTTGCAGATCGGCATCCAGGGTGATGATGATTTCCCCTTTTGACGTTTCAAAACCAGCGGTCACTGCGGCGTGTTGTCCATAGTTCCGGTTCAGGAAGACTCCCTTTAATTCCGGATTCGCCAGGGCCGCGTATTCAATGAGTTTGGCGGATTGATCCTGGCTTCCGTCATCCACCAGGATGATTTCAAAGGGATTCCCCAGACCGCGGCAGACCGAAAGGCAGCGCTCGATGAGCTGATCCAGGTTCGCCTCTTCATTAAAAACCGGAATGACCAGGGATATCAGACAATCTTGATTTAACATGGGTTTCATTTTTTATCCTTTGGATGCCGCCAGAACGTCTTTGACGGCGTCCACCACATCCTGCACGTCTTCCGGCGTCATGTCCGGAAACAGCGGCAGGGAGCAGATCCGGTCGGAGTTCCATTCGGTGTTGGGTAGCCTGTCATTGGAAATTTTCATGGTATTGCGATAAAATCGTTGCATATGAACGGCCCGGAAATGCAGTCCGGTGCCGATATTTTTAAGTTTTAAGGCATTCATGAATGCATCACGGCTCATGCCGGTTTTTTGGATATCCAGCCGGACAATAAACAGGTGCCATGCATGTTTGCAGTCATAGCTCGGGTCCGCAAGGGGCGTTATCTCGTCGACTTCACGCAGGAGTTCCCTGTATTGCATGGCAAGCTGGCGACGGCGCTCGTTAAACGCATCGATTTTTGCGAGTTGGCTGATGCCGAGCGCCGCGGAGATGTCTGTCAGGTTGTATTTATAGCCGGGTTCCAGAACTTCCGCCTGGGGCGACCGTCCGTGGGTGTCCCGGTCATAGGCGTCCACTCCCAGTCCATGGAACTTTAATTGTTTGATCCGCGCCAGCAGGGCCGGATTGTCCGTACAGATCATGCCGCCTTCTCCGGTGGTCATATTTTTGATGGGATGAAAGGAGAAAATGGCCGTTCCCCGGCCGCCGATCTTTTTGCCCTTATACATGGCGCCCACGGCGTGGGCGGCGTCTTCGATCAGAAGAGCATTGTTTTCGACGGCCTGCTTTCGCAGAGGGTCGAGATCGGCGGGAGCTCCGGCGAAATGTACCGGGATGACCAGCCGGGTCCGGCTGCTCAGGCAGGGAGCAACCGTCTCCGGGGTGATCATCAGGGTATCCCGGTCGATATCGGCGAATACGGGGATGGCGCCGGCCAGAACAATGAGGTTGACGGTGGAAACCCATGTCATGGATGGAGTAATGACCTCATCCCCCGGTTTGATGCTTAATGCTTTCAAGATCAGGTGCATGCCTCCGGTGGCCGACGCCAGGGCGACGGCATGCGGGCTTCCCGTGTATTCGCCGAATTTTTTTTCGAATTCGGCATTTTTCGGCCCGGTGGTGATCCACCCGGACCGCAATACCTCGGATACGGCGGCAATTCCGTCTTCGCCGATGGACGGGCGTGAAAACGGTAAAAATGTTTTTCGCATGAGTTCCCGCCTGTTCTATTTTTCAGGGTTTTTATTCATTTTATCGGGCCGAGCCAGAAAAACCGGTGCTCGTCATGGGTGCCCGTGGCCATTTCCCCCTTGACGGGATATAACGATGATACCGAAGGGTCTTCGGGGTCCTGGACGATCATGCTGTCATAGTCTTCATCCTTTCCCGTCAGAATATTGAATATCCGCTCCCCATCATTTATCTGGGGCACCTTCCACCCCTTGTAGTAATAAAAAACGCCCCGCATGGTTTCCGTGAAATCCGTTCCCGCGACCCGCCCCCTTTGGGATTCGGGGATTTGGTTTACAAATGAGCGGATATCCGCGCCCATGCTTTTTTCCTGATCAATGGCCTTCAGCGGTAACCCCAGAAGGTTCACAAACAGGGCGGTCGTCATCAAGATCATGAAATATTCCGTTGAAACGGCCCGACGGTAACGGAAGATCAGGATCATGCAAGCCGCCAGCCAGGCGAATGCCATGGCATGATAAGGACTGAAATCAATCAGGACTTGCCGGACATCGTTCGGTATCGCGGCCGGCAGGAGGGTTGCCGTCAAGGGCAGGCAGCCGATCAGGGCCATCAGCGCCAGACAGATAACCGTCCAGAAACCGGAATACCACTCCACCCACCTGGGGATAACGTCCTTCAGGCCAACAGCCGCCATGACGGCGAAAGCGGGCAGGGCCGGAAGCAGATACAGGCCGCGTTTGGTGACCGGAAGGGTCAATACGGCGATGGAGCCCAGGCCCCAGACGCAGAGAAAAATATCCTCCCGGGAGATGGTCCGGTTTTTAATGCCCCTGCTGATTGTCGAGACAATCCAGTAAATGAAGATGGGCGTCCACGGGATGCCGTCCATGATGATTTGAACGATATAATATAAAGGAGCGCCCGGCTTTTCATGCCCCAGGTCCGACTGGCCCGTGAATCTTTCCACGTGGTTGACCCAGAACCATTCCCGGAAAATGTCGGGGCCGCCGTTTACATACAGCAAAATGATCCATATCCCCGAGACCATAAGGAAAACCACCAGCATTCCCATGTGGCGGAGGATAAACTCCTTGAGTTTCCCGGTCCATATCCGCATGCCCAGCGATCCGGCCCAGGGCGTGGCCGCCAGGACGGGGCCGATCAGTCCCTTGGATAAAAACGCGCCGGCCACGAAAAAACCGGCCGCCGGCATCAGTTTCCGACGATGCCCGAAATAAATCTCCACAAAACACCATGCGGCGGCGGCCACGAAAAACGCCAGGGCCGCATCCACGCGGATCCAATGGAAATTTTGGACAAACCCCTGCATGGTGGCCAGGATCCCGACCGCCAGGATGGCCGTCCGCTTGTCCGCCAGCCGGCGGGCGATCAGAAAGGTCATCAGCAAGACGCCGAAGCCGAACATCACCGTTGTCAGGCGGATGGCGGCGGTCGCGCCGAAAAGCGGCCCGAATATTTTCAGCATCAGGGCCGCGGCGGCGAAATACAGGGGCGGTTTTTCCACGAACGGCGCTCCGGCCAGCCGGGGGACGATAAAATCACCGGTTTCCGCCATTTCAAGGGAAATGGCCGCCACCCGGGGCTCATCCGGAGTCCAAAGGTCGTGTCCGCCGATGCCCGTGAAGCCGATCATCAATACCGCCATCAGGGGAATGACGGTATTGATGGTTAATTTTGTTGGAATTTGCATGGGTTTCGATGTCTCCTTTTAATTCATACCAATCCTACGAAATCAAAATTACGCAACGATTATCCCAAGATTATTTTTTGGTAATTTTGGTCGTTTCAGGCGGTTGATCAAAAAAACTGGATTTTCCAGCATAACCAGAAATTATGTCCGGGGCATTTCAGTGTAATCCGCTTCGTAATATCTTAAGCCCGCCGTGGCCGGTTTATGCCGTCGGCAAAGACCGCGGCCGATTCGCTTAGGGAGGAAAAATTATGTTTACAGTCCTGAACCAGATTTCGTTTACATTGCTCCGGGGGGATTCTTTTGATTTTCGTGTGGACGGAAGTGTATCCCTGCCTTGTGGAGACGGGATTTCTGTTTTTTTGAAGAATTCGGCATCAGATTCAATTTTTTATCGCCGTTGAGCACCACATTTACCGGCACGAGATCGTTCAGAATATTGGCCAGGCCATAGAAGGGGATGCCCTTTATATAAAGGGCGTCCCTTTGCCCTTGACAGGCACCTTATTTTTGCACAGGGGAAGCATTTACCGGGTTGAAAAGAGACAGGCCGTGTATAATGTGCCTTCTTTGCGTCAAGCTGGCTGGTTCAGTATACGAATGCCGGATTTAGCACATGGATCTTGAAATGTTTTTTAATGCCGCTGTCGCGGGTGATCAGGCCGAATCCCTGGACTGCGGCATGTGCTCCGATTAAAAAATCAGCCAGCATTCTTTTCTTTTTCCCGCAGGCTTTTTTATAGCCGGCAAATGCTCTGCCTGCAAGAAAGGCTGCTTCCCAGGGCAGCGGGTCCCTGCGGAACAGCTCCTGGGGCAGAAGCGTGTCAAGTTCTTCAAGGCTGTCTATGCAAGCGCCAACCTCCGCGAAGATGACCGGATTGATCACCAGGATTCCGTTTTCGGCGCAATCGGAAAGGGCCTGCCGGGAAGCCGGGCCGAATTGTTTGTCTGCGCCAAGAACGTCAAGGATCACATTGGTGTCTGCAAGCCACTGATTCATGTGCGCAGCAGTCTCATCAGTTCATCTGTAGTTTTATTGAAATGCTTTTTGCCGTAAATGGTATCGATTTTTTTCCGCCTGCTCTTTTTGCCCGGCACCAGTTCCAGGCGGCCGTCTTGCACCACAAATTCAACCTCTGTGTTTGTCCCCAGGCCGAACTGGTCCCGAATTTTTTTAGGTATTGTTACCTGCCCTCTTTCGCTGACCCGCATTTTCGTCTCCTTTTTTGTTCTGTCTGATAAGAATAAGTATACATATTCATATCAGAATGTCACATTGGTTCCAAGTATATCAAAGTCCCACTTATGGTTAAGTTTTTATATTGCCGCTGTTCTATAGCCAGAATTCCGGATAGCGGCGGTGCGGGGCGATGTTGTTAAACAGCAGGGCAACTGCCAGCATCACCACAGCTCCCAGGCCGGCGGGAATAAGCGCATAATAAAAACCCAGGGCATGGATCTGATCGCTTCCGATTACAGCAATCAGGGCTGTGGCGCCCCCGGGCGGATGCAGGGTTTTTGTGGCGTGCATGGCAAAAATTGCCGTGGCAACCGCAACTGCTGCGGCAAGAGGCATGCTGCCTCCCAGCAGTTTGAAAGCCGCCACCCCGATAACAGCGGAAATCATGTGCCCTCCCATGAGGTTTCTGGGCTGGGCCAGGGGGCTTCGGATGGCGCCGTAGATCAGCTTACTTTATCCTGGCTGTTTATTACCGGAATGCCCGAAATGTTGGCGGCAGCCATGCGTTCTGCGGTTTCCAGCAGAGAGGTTTCCGGATTGACGCAAACCACCTGCCGGGTCATGACATCTTGTGCAAGCATGGACCTGGCAATACGGTCTACGGCATGATTGTAGGCGAATTTATAAATTTCTTTAAAATCCCCGGGTGTGATATCTATATATCCCCGCATTTCCTTCATGGCGGCGATAATATCCTCGTTGTCAAGATCCACGGGCGAGGTGCCTGAATCATCATTAAACCGCATTAAATACCTCCGCTAAAAGGTTGATGGTGCCGCAAAAAACACTTTCGGCACCCCTGGATTATATCACCTGGAGCGCCGAAAGTATTTGATCTCTTAAATTATTTTCCTGCCATCATGGCATCAATGTCTTCCTGCACCGTGCCGATGGGCTTGATGTCAAATTTATCCACCAGGACCTGTGCCACGGTGGGAGAAAGGAACGCCGGCAGGGTGGGACCAAGGCGGATGCCCTTGACTCCCAGGCTGAGAAGTGCCAGCAGCACTGCCACGGCCTTTTGCTCATACCAGGCGATATCGTAGGAAATGGGCAGTTCGTTGATATCCTCAAGACCAAATACCTCCTTGAGCTTCAGGGCAATGACTGCAAGAGAATAGGAATCATTGCACTGGCCTGCATCCAGCACCCTTGGTATGCCGCCTATATCGCCCAGATCAAGTTTGTTGTATCGGTACTTGGCGCAGCCGGCAGTCAGAATCACCGTGTCTTTGGGCAGGTTTTCTGCAACCTCGGTGAAATAACTCCGGGATTTCTGGCGTCCGTCACATCCGGCCATGACCACAAAACGCTTTATGGCTCCGGATTTGACGGCTTCCACCACCTTATCGGCCAGGGCCAGCACCTGGTTGTGGGCAAAACCGCCCATGATTTTGCCCGATTCGATCTGTTCGGGAGGTTGGCATTGTTTGGCTCTTTCAATGACCGGGGAGAAATCCTTGGCCCCGCCGGCCGGCCTGTCCTCGATATGCTTGGCTGCCGGATAGTTTACCACGCCGGTGGTAAACAAACGGTCCAGATACGAGTTGTCTTTTTTAATGGGGATCAGGCAGTTGGTGGTCAGAACCAAGGGGCCGTTAAAGGATTCAAACTCCTTGTTCTGATGCCACCAGGATCCTCCGTAGTTGCCCACGAAATGATCGTATTTTTTAAATGCAGGATAGCAGTTGGCCGGAAGCATTTCCCCGTGGGTATAAACATCAACACCGGTTCCTTCAGTCTGCTTGAGCAGCTCTTCCAGATCTTTTAAGTCATGGCCGCTGATCAGAATACCGGGATTATTGCCTGCACCAATGTTGATTTCAGTGATTTCCGGATTGCCGTAGGCAGAGGTATTTGCGGCATCCAGAAGCGCCATGGTGTTTACTGAGGTTTCACCGGCTTTCATGACCATGCCGATCATCTCATCGACTGAAAGCTCTTTTGTGGTGGATGCAAGGGCTTCCATGATAAAACCATAAATATCGTCTTTTTCATGGCCCAGGATGGCAGCATGGTCTGCATATGCAGCAATTCCCTTGGTGCCGATAATCAGAAGCTCCCGAAGGGAACGGACGTCTTCATTTTCTGTGGCAGTTATCCGGACCTCGTCGGAAAGGGCTTTGGCCAGAATTTCATCCTTGTCGTCTGAAGCCCAGGTGCAGCAATCCGGCAGGGCTCCGCCCACGTCTCCTGCTTTTGCTTTAACAGAATCCCGGATCTTGAGGGCCTCTTTGATCCTGTCTATAATTACATCATCAGACCAGGCCACGTTGGTAATTGTTGTAAAAAGGGCTTTGCAGACAAAATTGGCTGCTTCCCGGTCCACGGTTCCTTTTTCTTTGAGCTTTTCTCCGTATACAGATATGCCCTTGCAAACGTAGATGAGAAGATCCTGAAGGTCTGCGGTGTTTTCCGGCTTGCCGCACACACCCTTGACGGTGCATCCCTGATTCTTGGCTGTTTCCTGACACTGAAAACAAAACATGGCTTTTCTCCTTTGCGTTGTTGAGATTCTTTTTTTGAGTCATGGGTTGTTCTTTGCTAAATTTTAAGCATATAGTTTCATATAATCCACGACACTGCATTGACTTAGGTCAATATTTTTTTCAAGTGCATCAGCAATCAGAATGAAAAACGTAATTGACTTTGCATGAAAGAGAAAAATAGGGTAGATCCGTAAATGAATCGCAGGAATACCAGTTTGAAAAATCAATATAAAAGGAAGCCTATCATGAGTTTTGATTCAATGGATGATCCACAGATGCCCGGCGATGAAAAACAGGGGCGTGAACGGATAGCCGATGGTCCGGTAAATCCCGGAAAGCTCGGGCCGGATTTTCCGGATGCGAATCAGGCCGATGACCGTGAACATGGCAAAAAGGGAAAGTGTAAAGCCGATATAGGTCAAAAGCGCGTCAAAGGCCGCGGTAATGACCATGAAACATGCAATTGCCGCCTGCAGAACAATCGAGCAGGCGGGCGTTCTGCGCTCCGGATTGACCCTGGCCAGCCTGGTGAAAAACACCCCGTCCCTGGACCAGGTGTTCAACCGACGATAAGACTGCAGACATGATGATGATTCCGGTCCAGCGGGCGATTTTTCTACGCATCCATTGTTGATGCGCCTGTAAAAAGTCTTTTTTACAGGCAGTTTTAAGTGATTAAGTGTTAAGTAAAATCAAGAAGTTGTCTCTTTAGTGGTTGGCGGAGATATCCGTTTTAGGACTTTTTACGGCACCATCATTGTTCTCCTTTCCATTTTTCAGTTTCAGGATATGCCCGTGGACGCGGTAAAGCATTGAAGCGGCAGGTATTTGCTGCTATAAAAAAAATGCTTCCCGTTTCACGGGAGGTTTTCCAAAGGGGGCAGCCGCATGGGCCTGGCCGGGCTCGGCTGCCTCCTTATTCAAATACCGGAATTTGAAACACGCCGGGATTGTCGGGGATTATTGCTCCTCTATTCTTTTAATGGCGGCTTTTGCATCCTTTTTATGGTTTTCAAATTCAGCCGCATTTTTAAAATACTGCAAAGCCGCCTCCGTGTCTTGTATCTCCCAGGCGGAGTATCCCGCCATGATCCAGGCGCGGCCTTCCTGGTTTCCTTTGTGTTGGGCGGCCGCGCTGTATGCTTCTGCCGCATCCCTGAACCTGTCCATGCCGTAGAAAAGATCCGCCTTTAACATCATCAGTTCAGGGTCGTTTTCGTGTCCGTCAAACGCCCTTATGGCCTCCAGGGCCTTTTCGGGTTTTCCGAGCTGTTGGAGGGCGGATACCAGGCTTTTTAAAACCGACTTGTCCTGATTTTCTTCCAGAAGCGCCTCGTAATAAGGCTCTGCTTTGACAGGCACCCCGGCCTGCAGGGCAAGATCGCCCAAAAGCTTTTTTTCCTGCTCCGAAAGCGGGGTCAGGTAACTGTAGATCATCATGGCGGTCAATGCCTGGTCATGATCGTTTTGGGATAAGGCCGCGTGTGCCAGAGCCTTCCACCATTTGGGAATTGTGGGGGCCTGTGTTGTGAGCGCAAGGGCGTATTTGCGGGCCGTATCCGGCATGTCGAGTTCAACGTACTGGTGCAAAAGGATTTCCTGCCACTGGATCTGTTTTTCTCCGGTGTATTTTTCAGCCAGCAGCTTTATGTGCGGCAGCGCCTCCCGGTTTTTCCCGGCCTCCAGAAATGCGTACACCAGATTTTCCCGCCACACGGGCTTGATCTCGTCCGGATGGGCCTTAAAGAGCTTCTCAAAAAGATTCAGCGAGTTGCCGGCGGAACCATTTGCAAGCAGACTCACTGCCGCGTAATAAAGGTATGCGGCTTCTTTTTGATCTTCTGCCGCGTATGCTTTTTCAAAGCTTTGCGCTGCCTTTTCGTATTTTTCCTGCTCGTGGAAGACCCGGGCCAGGTTGACCAGGGCGCCGGCATGTTCCGGGCTGCGCTTTACGGCCTGCTGGTATGCCTGCCTTGCCTTTTCCGGGTTTTCCATGGCGTAATGGATGTTTCCGATCATGAAATAGATCTCAGGATGGTGATATCCCCTGGGATCCGCGGCATCCGGGTCAGGGTCTGTTTCATCCGAGCGGGCCTGAAAGTTTTTGAGCTTTTCCAGGGCTTTTTCATAGTTTTCTTCTTCCATTTGCGCATAGGCTTCCGAGAGCACCATCTGTGCGGCAGCAGGCGGCTCAGCGCACAGTCCCGCCCCCGGCCGGATGCTTGCAAGCGCCGCGGCGATCAGAACAATACTGAAAAATTTTGATATCAATCCCGGCATATGCACTTTTAATCCAATTCAAACCGGATGGTGGTCTCTGCCACGGTTTTTACCCTGGTGCCCCCGACAGTGCCGGGTTTAAATCGCCACCGGGAAACGCAGTTGCGCACGGCTTTATCAAAAACGCCCTCAGGCTCCTGTTCCAGGATGGTCACGTCCTCAACCCTTCCCTGCTTGTCCACCACGAACCTGACCTTTACCCATCCCTCGATGTCTCTGCGCTTGGCCCGCAGCGGGTATGTCGGGGGAATGCGGGAAACCGCGGTCAGCGGCCGGTCAAGTTCTCCTGCCGAAAACATGTCTTTGGGGGAATAAGCCTGCGGCTTTGTCATCTCCGGCAGCTCCAGGGAGTCCGGACCCGCGGGCAGCCTTGGATTGATGTCAAAGGGCACGGTCATTTCCGGCTGCGCGGGTTTTTTCGCGGCAGCCTGTTTTTTCGGATCCGGCTTTTCTTCTTCCTTTTCTTTTTCTTCTTCTTTTGCCTCAGGTTCAGGCTCCTCCGGCTCCTGCATGCGGATCACGTTTATCCCGGAGGCGATCTTTTTGTAGGTTTTTATTTCAGGATCGGCCTCAAGCAGGTAGGGCACCAGGGCGAAAATCGCCATGTTCAGAACTGCCGCAGCTGCTGCAGCCATTGCCCATGCCCCGCGTCTTCGCCTGAAAAGCACTCTGAAATAGGAATTGTCGGGCTCTTTTCCCCTCATTTACTTCCCGCCCGGAACATCTGCTGCCAAAGATACATTTTCCGCCCCCGCCCGTCTGCAGCCATCCATTACCTTTATGGCCGTGCCGGTGCTGCTGGCGCGATCAGCCACCACAACCACGGCTCCATCGAGGTTTTCAGCCAGGGCGCGTTCGATGTTGGCCCGCACCGCACGCACGTCTATTTCCTGATTTTCCATGAAAACCCGGTTGTCCGAATCAATTGCGATAAGAATGGAAGCGTCTTCCTTGCTGACAGCGGTTGTGGCGGTGGGCCGGCTGACGTCAATACCGGTTTCCTTCACAAAACTGGTGGTCACGATGAAAAAGATCAGCAGGATGAAAACCATGTCGATCAGGGGCGCAATATTGAGCTCCCGGGTGGTGCTTTTGTTCCGCCTTGCAGATGTTATGTTTATCATGGAGCGTCTCTTTTATAGTTGTCTTCGCAGGTAGTAGCCGATGACCGCAGTGCGCTGCTTTAATTTCTGCGCCCTGCGCTCTAAAAAACCCTTCATGTACATTCCGGGGATCGCCACCAGCAGCCCGGTCTGGGTTGTGATCAGGGCCTCTGAAATTCCGCCGGCCATGGCCCTGGCATTTCCGGTGCCAAACACGGCGATTACGTCAAATGTGACGATCATTCCGATAACCGTTCCCAGAAGCCCCATTAGCGGCGCTGATGCAGCCAGGGCGCCGATGGTGGCAAGATGGTCGTCCATGGACCGGTTGATCTTTAATACGGTCTCGTCGAGTATAAACCGGTCCAGGACCGGATCACCGCTTCTGCTGCGGATAAACTCAGCCACCAGCACCGAAATGGCCCCCTGGTAGTAGGCCGGATCCGGCATCCGGTTTCCCGATATATGCGCCCAGGCCGTTTTCGAACTCATGTTTTTGCGATAAAGCCGCCTGAAGTGCAGGACCCGGTCGATTATCAGCAGCCACATGACAAGGCTTAAAGCCGCCAGCGGAAACATTACGATTCCGCCGCTTTCAAAATACTGATTCATCCGGTATAGGGCTGTGAACAGGTCCTGGATCATTTCTGCCGGTTTTCCCCGCTGTTGTGTTCATGCCCGCCGCGGCTTTTATGGGCTATGTTGACAAGGGCCACCGCATTTTGCTCCATTTCGCCGATTTCTTTTTCCACGGCCCTGTTAAGCCAGGTGTGGGCCATGAGCATGGGTATGGCTACCGCCAGCCCCAGCATGGTGGTTACAAGGGCCTCAGAGATCCCGCCTGACATGATGCGCGGATCACCGGTGCCGTGGGTGGTGATGACGTGGAAAGTGTTGATCATCCCGGTAACTGTGCCCAAAAGCCCCAGAAGCGGCGCAATGGCGGCCAGCATGCCCAGGGTGGACAAAAATCTTTCCATGGGCGGGATTTCCCTTAATATCGCCTCCTGCAGGGCGTTTTCCATTTCTTCCCTGGGCATGTGGCAGCAGTCAAGGCCCGCGCCGATAACCCGCGGAAGCGGCTTTGTCCCGTGACCGTCGCAGGCCTGCCTGCATTTTTCAAACCTGCCCTGTTTGACCAGGTCTCTAACAGAACGCATGAAACCCTCTGCATCAAATCTTCTGCGCAGCAGAAAAGTCGTTCTTTCCGCGATGATGAGAAGGCCCAGGCCCAGAAGAAACAGGATCGGCCATACAATGGGGCCGCCCTCTGAAATCTGCTCTGCAAGGCTTAACTCATGGGTTAGCTGGCGCAGGGCGCCTCCACGGGTGATATCCATGGGCACTGCCATGGATTTGCCGTCCATGTAGTCGTTGATTTTTCTTTGCATGCCACCTGAGGGAAGACTGGAAAGGGCAAAGAGCTGCCCGGTGCCGGGGGAATGTTTCAGAAAACCGGTTTCCTGGTCAGTCCTGTATGCTGCTGTAAAATTGCCTATGAGCAGGATTTCGGCCCTGGATTCCTCTCCTGAGCGGTCAACAATGGTGCCGTCTTTAACCCGGACGTTTCCGGACAGCCGGACCTGTTTGTAAAGGACTTCCGCCATCATCCGGATATCTTCCATGCCCGGAAATTTACGCTTTTCTGCGATGCTTTCAAGAACTGCCCGCGCTCCGGGCGCCAGGGGGTTTTGGAGGCTGCCTTCTGCAAGACCGGCAATATCGTCTGCATTGGCCTTTATTGTTCCGGCCAGTTCGCTTACAATCCTGTCTGTTTCGGCAAGCTCGCTGTCAAGTTCCTTTTCCCTGGCGGAAAGCGCTTCCATGTCTTTTTCCAGGGAGGTGATGTTTTTCTCCTGCTGTTGGGTTTCTTTCTCCAGACCGGCAATGGCCTGTTTGAGGGTCTTTCTGCTTTTCATGATTTCCTGCCGGGTTTGACCGGCTTCTTGTTCGGCGGCCTTTTTTTCCTGTTTTGCCTGGTTTTCAAGGTTCTGTCGCTGCATGCGGGCCTTTATCTGCAGCTCGCGCATGTCCTGCTGGGCAAAAACAGGGGCGAAGGAAAAAAGGACACAGGCGGCGGCAAATACAGTCAGGATCTTTTTTTTCATTTCACCACCATCCTTCCCAGCGGCAGGGTGAGCAGTTCGGCCGGCTGCCGTTGGGCGGCGATGTCAATGGCCGCGGCAATATTGCTGTTGTATTTTGCCGGAAGCTTTTCCCATCGGTTTTCCGCCGCGTTAAACCAGCCGCATTCCTCCTGGTCCATGGTCTGGTAAAACAGGCTGATTCTTCCCAGGCGGAAGATATTCGTCCTGAGGCTGCGGCCATCGACTTCAATGCTTTTTTGACAGGCCTCGATGGTGTTTCCGTATTCAGCCTCCACCAGCAGGGCCTCCATGACCCTGCGGTATTTTTCGCTCACTGATTTGCCGGGATCTGCAGTCAATTCCCGGATCCGCTCCAGTCTTTTTTCCCGCTCCGCTGCAAGAAAGGGCAGATCGTTTTCAACCACCTCTTCGAGCCTGTCTGCGGTCTGCATGATAAAGGGTTCGATGTCTTCGGTGATCTGCTCTATATCTGCGAGCTTTTTTTCCTTACCGGCAATGCGATTTTCAGCAGCAGCCTTTTTTCTCTCCAAAAGCGCCTGCTTTTTTTCCAGCCGTGTTTTTTTGTCCTGAAGCCGGTCATAAGCAGCGGCAAGCTCCTGTTTTTCCTCCTGCCACTGTTCGCGTTCTTTCTGGGTCTGTTTGCGGATCTGCACTGACTCGGAGACGTTGCTGCGCACCTTTTCGCCGGTATCGCCGCCTTCCGCGGTTTGCGCGGGGCAAATACGGACAAGAAACAGTGCCAGAAAAACGCCCGTCAGTATCGCCGTGAATTTCAATTTCATATTCAAGCTCCTGATCCCGTAATTTTATATTTTCAAATATGATGGCAAAGTAAAAAGCCCAATATCTGCGCTGCATCCCTGCAGCACACAAAAAAAAGCCACAAAGGCAGATACAGGTCTTTTCTCCTGTTTCAGCCTTCGTGGCTTTTGAGTGCGGTCCTGCATTCGTGCACGCCTTGGGCCTGCACAAATGATGCTGTTTTTACAAAACACTTTATGGAAATGCTTCTGATTTCCGATTGCTTTATGCTGATATGCATAGTCAAAAGTTTCCGCTGCTGTCAACAGAAATTTCTTCAGGCCGCATCGGCCCAATAAAAAATCCCGGATCGCCTAAACGATCCGGGATTTCCCTTTTTTATCCGCAGATTCATTCCGGGGCATAACCCTGCCAGCGTAGCCAAACCCCTTGCATCTGTTCAGGCAGGTCTTCTGACTCACGGATCAATCTACTGACTGCGCCTTCCCGATCTTATTGACCAGTGGCATTGTGCAGCTTTCGTCCCCGTTTACAGCGGCGGGCCCGTCCCCGATTCACACGGGGTTCCCTGTTAGGCTTTGTTAAAAGCACCCGGACAGATCAAATTTTAAGCATATGTTTATAATAATGCAAAAAGCGCCTTGTCAAGGGAAATCCTTTCCCTGTCAATGTCATCTTCACATATGCATGAAATTTTTTCCATTGACAGGCTTGCATGTGCATAATAGCATCTGCGTAATTGCTTAATCAAATGGAGAATGAATGCCAACTGCGGAAAACGCGGCCCGGATATTCAAGGTGCTCTCGGTGGATACGCGGGTGCGCATGCTCGAACTGCTCAAAAACCGCACACTGTGTGTAAACGCAATGGCCAAGTCATTGAATATCTCCCCGGCGGCCGTTTCCCAGCATTTGCGGATACTGCGGGACGCAGACATTGTGGTGGCCGAAAAGCGCGGCTATTTCGTCCATTACCGGGTCAATGAAAAAACCATGGAAAAATGGCAAAAGACCGCGGAAAATGTGCTGAACCCGAAGCCGGAGAAAAAATTTATTATCACCGGCAAATAAAAAATAAGCCTGTAAAAAGTCTTTTTTACAGGCAGTGTTAAGTTTTAAGTGATTAAGTGTTAAGTAAAATCAAGAAGTTATTTTTTTATTGGTTGGCGATTATGCCAATTTTAGGACTTTTACGGTGCCATTGATAAAAAATCAAACAAAAAAGGAGGTCAGCCATGTGTGAAACCAACAATTGCTGTCAAAAACCGGAAATGCTAAAAGAGGCGCCCGGAAAATGCACCACCGAGCAGATCCGCATTTGCCACGGCGACGTGAAAAATCACCCCTGCACAAACGGCCGGCAGGAATCTGAAACAAGCAAAGAATAGGCAGCGGGCGCTTCTGACATGAACATCTCTGTTGTACTTTTTGCCGCCATATTTTTCATTTCGCTTCTGCTGACAATGGTGGGGCTGGGCGGCGGACTTATCTTTTCCCCGCTTTTTGTGATCCTGGGGTTTGGAAAGTCCGCCGCCGCCTCGGCCTCATTGTTTTTAAACCTGGTGGCGGCTGGATCGGCCGCGTATGCGTACGCGCGCAAAAAAATGGTGGATTTCTCCCTTTCCATCCCTTTAATCGTGTCCTCTGCCATAGCCGCGCCCGTGGGCTCCTGGTTAAATGTCCGCATCGCTCTCGGGCCGTTTCTTCTGATAATGGCTGCAGTACTTGCCGCAGCCGCCATTCGCATGATGTTTTCCCCGTCCGGGCAGGAAGGGGGAAGCAATCTTGCGCCGTGGAAAAAAATGACCGGCGGCATCGGCATCGGCGCCTGCATCGGGCTGCTGGGCGGGCTTCTGGGAATCGGCGGCGGGGTGTTTGTGGTGCCGCTTTTAATTTACGTGCTCAAAACCCCAACCAAAATTGCCGCCGCGTCATCCACGTTTATCGTGTGCTTTTCCTCGCTGACAGGCTTTCTGGGCTATGCCTCCATGGAGGCGGTCAACTGGTGGTTTATCCTGCCTGCGGCCGCAGCCTCGTTTGCCGGGGGCCAGGCCGGGGCCAGAATCATGAGCACCCGGATGAAGGGCAAAACCGTACGCGTTTTGTTCAGCCTCGTGCTTTTTGCCATGTGTGTCAGGCTCTTGCACCAGTACTTTGCATAGCAGAAAGGAAGCATGATGTCCGAGACTTTCAGATTCAACCGCATGGAGCTTGCAGGCTCCCTGGGGGATCTGGGCACACTTCTGCCCATTGCCATTGCCATGGTGCTGGTAAACGGTCTGGACCCGCTGGGCCTGTTTTTGAGCATTGGGATCTTTTTCATACTTTCGGGGATTTATTTCGGTATAACGGTGCCGGTCCAGCCCATGAAGGTCATCGGCGCCTATGCCATTGCCACATCGCTTAGCGCAGACCAGATTCTTGCCTCGTCTCTGCTCATGGGGATTTTTCTTTTGATTGTCGGGGTGACCGGGGCAATCGACCTGATCCGAAAAGCCACTCCGCAGTCGGTCATCCGGGGGGTTCAGCTTTCCACGGGCGCGCTTCTGATTTCCGGGGGCATCAAGTTTATCATCGGAAATTCGCGGTTCCAGCAAATCCACGATGCAGTGGAGCCCTACCTGGCCTTCCAGTCCATCGGACCGGTTCCGATCAGCATGGTCATCGGCGGTATTGCCGCAGTTATCACCCTTCTTTTGCTGGACAACAAAAAATTCCCCGCAGGCCTGATCGTGGTAGCCGGCGGCCTTGCAGCCGGCCTTGCCCTGGGGGCAAGAGTGGACTTGGGAGATGGCGGAATCGGGTTTCACGTGCCCGGGTTGTTTGCCTTCGGACTGCCGGGAAAGGTTGATTTCACCTTTGCTCTGTTTGCCCTGGTTCTGCCCCAGCTTCCCATGAGCCTGGGCAATGCAGTGCTGGCTTATACGGATCTTTCCAAAGAATATTTCGGCGAGCGCTCGAAAAAAGTAACCAATCGAGCCGCCTGCATCAGCATGGCACTTGCCAATTTCATGAGCTTTGCCCTGGGCGGAATGCCGCTTTGCCACGGCGCGGGCGGACTGGCCGCCCATTACCGGTTCGGCGCGCGAACAGCCGGCTCCAACCTGATGATTGGGGGGCTCTTTGCCGTGCTGGCGCTTGTGCTGGGCGAAAACATCATCAGCGTGCTAAACCTTCTGCCAATGGCCATCCTGGGCGTTCTGCTGGTGTTTGCAGGAGCCCAGCTCAGCCTGACCATAATGGATCTTACCAGCCGCAAGGATTATTTCGCGGCCACCCTGATTCTGGGCATTACCCTGGCATCCAACCTGGCAGTGGGTTTTATTGCCGGGATGATCGTGGCCTGGATACTGAGATGGGACAAACTATCGGTTTAATAGAATGAATCCATCCATTGTTGTTGAAAATCTTTCCAAGCGTTTTGAAAATGTGACGGCGGTTTCCGGGGTTTCTTTTTCCGTGGGCAAGGGCGAGCTGTTTGGCTTTCTGGGTCCAAATGGTGCGGGCAAGACCACCACGATCAATATGTTAACCGGCCTGGCCCGCCCGGACACGGGCACAATCCGGATTGCCGGGATCGACTGCACGCAGAAAAACCGGCAGGCCCAGCATTTGATCGGCGTGGTCCCGGATGAAAGCAACCTGTATCCCGAACTTTCGGGTTTTGACAACCTGTGCTTCTGCGCCGCGTTATACGGAATGGCAAAGCAGGAAAGACAGACCCGGGCGCGGGAACTGCTGGCGGACTTCGGACTCAAAGACGCGGCAGAACGGCGGTTTTCAGGATATTCCAAGGGCATGAAGCGCAAGCTCACCATTGCCGCAGGCATTATCCACAAACCGGAAATTCTTTTTTTAGACGAGCCCACCACCGGCATTGATGTTGCCAGCGCCCGGCATCTGCGTCAGTTAATAGACGACCTGCACCGGGGCGGCACCACCATATTTCTGACCACCCATTATATCGAAGAAGCAGAACGGCTTTGCGACCGCATTGCCTTTATCGTCTCGGGCCGCATAGTGGAAATCAGCAGCGTGGCTGACCTGCTCCAGCCCCTGCAGGCAAAACACGTGGTGGAAATTGCCTGCGAAAACCCCGAAGACAGAATAACAGAAAGGCTTTCCGGGGCCTTTGCCGGATTGGCGTTTTCATCCCCGAAACAGGGCACCATCCGGGTGGAGGCCGACAAAGCCGTCAAGGCCGGCGCGATTGTTCATTTTCTGGAAGAACAGGGGTTTGAAGTGTCAGAGGCAAAAAAAATCAGGCCGTCTCTGGAGGAAATCTTTGTCCGGATCACCGGCATTGAGGCCAATGCCCTGGAAAACGGGAATCAAAAGGGAAGCCGTATGAAATGAAAGCCTGGATTGCTTTTTCCAATATCGTGTTAAAGGACATACGGACCTATTACTTAAAACCGCCCAATATCAGCTGGGGGCTCATATTCCCTCTGGCCTGGACAGGCATGTTTTTCATCAAGTCCGGAAGCGGTCTTGGCTCCATCCCCGCGCTGCTGCCTGCGGTGGTGGCCGTGTCCATCCTGTTTGGCACCACCTCCATGCTGGCGGTGACCGTGACATTTGAAAAAAAGCAGCGCTCCTTTGAACGGCTGCTGCTGGCCCCGATTTCCCTGGAACTGCTGATGCTGGCCAAAACCGGGGGAGCCATTTTGTTTGGCACGGCAAACGCTTTTGTGCCGGTGATCATGGCCGCTTTTTTAATGGATATGTCAGAAATTGCCTGGGCTGCATTTGTCCCGGCCGTGATCATGATCGCCGTGGCATCGACCTTTCTGGGGCTTTTTATTGCCGTGGCCGTCAGTGAGGTGTTTGAGGCCCAGACCTTTTCCAACTTTTTCCGGTTTCCCATGATTTTTCTCTGCGGGCTGTTTTTCCCCATCGCGCATCTGCCGGCTTTTTTAAAGCCGGTCTCCTATGCCCTGCCCCTGACCTACGGGGTGGACGTGCTCCACGGGGCCGTGCACGGGGCCCACATCATGCCTTACTCACTGGACCTGTCCATACTGGCGGCTTTCTGCATCGGGCTGTTTATGTTGAGCCTTCGCAATATAAAGAAAAACTGGATAGCCTGATCACAAAACCAGTGCCCAAAAAACCGGTTGAAACCCGGACCCCGGAGCCGCGGTCATCCAGGCGGCCACAATCGGGCTGCGGCCCGGGATCATGACATCCGTGACCACCATGATGGGATATGTTCCCCTGGCCGCCGGCATGGGCGAAGGCGGTGATCTGAACCGCTTGAATTCAAATCAGATTATGCCCGCCATCAGACAGACGGAAATCCCCAACAGCAAAACGCCTGCAATGGTTTGAACTGTCGTCATGGTGACCTTGTGCAGCCAGCGCTTGCCAATGATCACTCCGATAAACGCAGCCCCGGTTCCAGCGGCGATCAGGGGCCATTGTTTTGCGCCGATGGGACTGGCGGCACCTGCGGCCAAAAACAAGAACCCATAGGCAAGAATCCGGGCCATGTCCACCATAAAGCCGATAAAGGCATTGGTGCCCACAAACGCCTCGGTGGAGACCCCTGTCTTTAGCAGAAAGGCCGATCGCAGCGCCCCCTGATGGCCGGACAGGCCCCCGAAAAAGCCAGACAGCAGCCCACCCCACAAAAGGTGCCGACGATCGATCTTTAAATTCCGAAGCAGGGGAAGCAGCTCAAACATGGCAAAAATCAGCACCAGAATCCCCATCACCAGCTTGACCGGTGTTATTACGGCGATTTTCGCGCCGATGGAATAAGTGGCCAGGGCGTCAAAGCCCGATACATAGCCAAGTGCGGCGGCGCCGGCAAACGCGGCTATGATGGCCGGCATGCCGAAGCGCAGCACAAGTTCCCGGTCGGCATGCCGGCCCACCATGAGGACCTTGAAAATATTGTTGGCCCCGTGCACCACCGCTGTTGCCGCTACTGCCACATGCACGGGGAAAAAGATTGCAAATACAGGCATCAGCAGGGTGCCGAGGCCGAAGCCGGAATAAAGGGTGAGACCGGACACAAAAAGGGCCGCCCCGCAAACAACAAGATAAATCATTGTTCTATGACCTCCTGGTAAAGCTCTTTGATTTTTCCCCGCATGCGGTTTAAAAGCTTTCTGCCCTCAGGCGTGATCCGGTAATATTTCCGCTGTTTGTGGGCCACTGTGCGGGTTTCGCAGATCAAAAATCCGCCGGCCTCCATTTTGGAAAGTGTCGGATACAGGGTCCCCGGGCTGACTTCATACCCGTGGCCGGCGAGTTCCTCCATCAGGCCTACGCCGAAAACCGCCTCCTTGTCTGCATGATAGAGAATATGGATCTTGATAAATGCCAGTTCCAAATCCCGAATCATTGCGCCTCCTTTTTTTTTTGCATAATCAATATCGAGACATAATATCGCATTTCGATATTATCAAATTTTATTTAAAAATCCACTTATTGCTACGGTAAAAAAGCCGCACCAAACAATTCCGCTTTCTTGACTTAAATCAATGCAGACCCGAAAATTTCATGAGATCAAACAGATAACATGGGAGAAGTCTTTTGCGCCGATCACGGCCGGGCTGTGAAAGGAGGAGAAAAAATGGACAAAACCATTGAAAACTGCTGGGAATTCATGAAATACGGCAGGGAGCCGGGCGGCAGCCGGGCAGACGAGTTCGGGGTCTGCCCGGCCGCGACAGATGCCAGCTTTAACGAAATCAACGCCGGCAGAAATGGCGGCCGGATCTGCTGGGCCGTGGCCGGCACCTTTTGCGACAACCAGGTTCAGGGAACTTTTAAACATTTTCGTTCAGGCCGACGGGCGGCTCAAAATCCTTGACTTCGGCCTGGCCTGCCCGGTGGGCACGGAAACCTATTAATTTTTCGGGCAGATGCACTACAACGCCCCGGAACAGATCCTGGGCGATCCGGTGGACCCGCGAACCGATATCTATTCCCTGGCGGTGCTGGCATATGAAATGATCACCGGGCAAAAACCATACGGCGATGCACCGCTGGCCCATATCATCAAAATGCATCGCCTCCATGACGTGCCCGACCCGGCCGCGGTTCTCCCCGAAATCCCCGAAGCCCTGCAGAAGTTTATCTGCAAAGCCGGCCGCTGCAATCCCGAAGACCGCTATCAGGATACTGCAGAGGCCATGGCCCGGCTCCTGCCCCTGGCCCGGGAAACGGAAAACAAGGCCTGGAGCCAGCCGGAACGAAAAACCAGCGCTGAAACAGCCGTGATTCAACTTTCCTGCAAACAGGAACAAAAAGACCAGCTTTTCGGCCTGATCAAGGAATTGCGCCAAAAAGCCGAGGCCGCCGGCATTCACTGCCGAATTGCCATAAACGAAAATGCCGGCAAGGTTTCAGATGTCCCATAATGGCCGGACATTCATCGCCGGGACCACGCGCTTTTCAGTTCCCCCATAGCTGTTTGATTTTTTCCCGAACGGCCGTGTTGCCCATGTAAAAATCTGGCATGTGATGTTTTTTAAGTTCAGGGATATGCACAAAGTATTCAATGAGCTGTGCTTTTATCAAGTCAGGCCTGATTTCCGGATGATAGCCGGCCCGGCTATGGTACTCCTTTAACAGCTTTGAGCCGCTTTTCACCTGGATAACGGTTTCAAAATCCAATCCCAGGGGGTCCGGTCCGGACCTGCTGTCGGTTACCCGGGTATACATCTCGATTTTGTTTTTCCCGGCGCGGACCTTTTTAACGGCAATGGGCCAGTAAAGTTCCGGGTCCCAGACAAAACCCGGCTTCTTGGTGACTTTGGCCTTTTTCAGGCCGGCCATTTTTTCATAATCCAGATCTATTCCGAGATCCCGCTGAAGCAGCTCGGCGAGATCTTTCATGAATTTGGGTTCCGGGCTGTTGTTATACCGCCGGGTGGGTGCTTCCATGATGACCGGATAAACAAATTGAAAATCCTCTGTATCCTTAACGGTTGGGAACGGCTGGACAATGAGCTCATTTCTGGCAAACTCGAAAGTGTTTGAATCCAGGCCGCTGACAATCTGATCGGCTTCCGTGCCTGAAACAGGTTTTTTGGCCCCTCCGCAGCCCGCCGCAAGGACAAACAGTACCAGGATCAAAAACATTGCTCTGATTTTCATGATTTTTCCTTTCTTTTCAAAGAAATTGCACCAATGCTAAATGGTTTGCCAATTCCGGCGAAAAAAACATTGCACCCCAATAGGATAAAATCGTAAAAAGCTTTTTACGAAACCATCGGGCAATAAACATCAAAAATCAGAAAAATGCAAACACAAAGGGCCGGCAGCGGTTTGGCCGGCTGAACAGACCCGGACAGGAATTGACTTGATGCGGATTTCCCTACACTCCATATGCCTGCTGGCGATTTTGTGCATATCGTTTCCGGGATGCCGTGCGGATGCATTCGTTGATGTGCAAAACTATGTCCGCGACAACTACGCGCAGTCATCTGACATTGCATCTTCAGCCGAACGCATTGATTTTGCGGTGCATGCGTCCAACAGGCAATACGCTGTGCTCACAGAGGCACAGACCCCGGGGCGCCCCGGAGCACTGGCCGATACATGGTATGTGATCTGTGTGCAAAAAACACAAGGCCGCTGGCAGGTAATCTATGACCTGACCCGTTCGGATGTGCCGGCTGAGGCTGAACTCAAACACATCCGGCAAACCTTTCCCAAAGACTTTCCCAAAGCGCTTCTGCCCGCGTACTGGCAAAAAATGCTCAACGGGGCATAAAGCCCCGTCAGGCGTCCTGTTTGCTGCTGCCGCTGCCGATCACGGCCGTGGCGCGGATTTCGCACAAAAGCCCGGGCATCACCAGTTCTGTAACCCCCACGGCTGTCCAGGCGGGAAAATCTTCAGGGATAAACTCGGCCTTGACTTTCAAAAATTTGCCGATTTCCTTCATGGATGTATGATAGGTCACCAGTTCCACCACGTCTTCCAGGCCGGCGCCGGCCTCGGCCAGCACCCGCTGCAGTGCGGAAAATGCAGCCCGGGCCTGGGCCTCGATGCCTTCAAGGGGCTTTGTGTTTTCATCAATGCCCACCTGGCCGGATACCCAGACACTGTTTCCGGTGCGCACCGCCTGGGAAAACTGAAAATGCTGATAAATCTGCTCGGCTCCCGGGGGATTGATCAGGGTTTTTCCTGAAGATTGCATAAAAAGATACCTCCCTGGTGTAAAAAATGATCCTTGATTTGTTTTCCTTTTGATAACTATGGCTTCTCCTGCCAGATTTCGATCCGGTGGCCTTCCGGATCATAAAAATAAAACACCCGTGCACCCCAGGGATGATCCCGGATATGGGTGGGCGCAAGACCGGATGCATTTATCTGCGCCCGGACCGATTCAATGGCTTCGACTTCCAGGGCCAGGGTGATGCCGGCACCGCCGCAGCTTTTGACCGAAGCCCGGCTTTGATCGGCAATGCTCAGCCGGGCCCCGCCTGCCAGGCGGAACTCCACAAACCAATCGTTTGCGAAATTAACCGGCAGGCTGAGCCGGTCTTTGTAAAACGCAACGGTCTGCTGCCAGTTTTTGCAATAAAGAATGGTGTTTACGGTTTTCAGCGCCTGCTCCATGACACACCCGCTTTCTGTATTCTGATGTTCAAACTTGACATTTTATCTCACAGACTGCAAACAACAGCCAGATTTGATGGCACCGTAAAAAGTCTGATTTCAGATGGCGCCATCAAATTTATAACCCCAAAAAGAAGCTTTGCATATGGAAGAGACAATGATTGCCTGCCAGGATAACCCGGAAGTGTTCTGGAACGCTTTCCGGCTGGCCAATATGATGCTCGAGGGCATGGACGACGTGAACATGTTTTTAAACGGTCCTTCTGTGCGCTACGAGCAGCTGAATTCCGAACAGTTTTCGCTAAAGGAGCTGGCCAAAATCTTTACCCTTTCAGAAGGCCGGCTCCTGGCCTGAGGAAAGCTCATGGACCTCCACGGCGTGGAGGAAGGATACTGCAAATGGACCGGATGCGCTCGTCTTCGAGTTCCAGCAGGAAACGCTGGGCGTCGAGCACGTTATAAAAATCCGCAAGCCCGGCTTTGTACCGGTCCCGTGCCAGAAACTCGGTGCGCCGGCCCGCGTCAACAGCCTTTTCCAGTGATGCCTGCCGGATCTGCTCCCTGGAATAGGCGGTCAGGGTGTCCTCGATTTCCTGCCGGGCGTTTAGCACCGCGGACTCATAGGCAATCAGGGCCTGCTTCTGCTTTTCTGTCTGCAAATCAATGTTTAGCCGAAGGGCCCGGCCGTGGAAAATGTTCCATGACACCCCGGGCCCCGCATTCCAGAACCGGCTTCCGGCATCCAAAAAATCGCTGCCCGAATCCAGGGCCTCCAGCCCGATGGTTCCCAGCAGGCGAAACTTTGGATACAATTCCGCAGTGGCCGCAGCGATCCGGGCGGTCTGGGCCGCCAACTGCCTTTCGGCCTGCCGGATATCGGGCCGGCGGCGCATGGCATCGGCCGGAAACCCCACCGCCACATATTTTGGGACTGCGGGAACCGACCGCTTTGGCGCAAGCTTTTCATCCAGGGCGCCCGGCGCCTGACCCAGCAGCACGGCCGGCCGGTTTTTGGCTGCGGTCAGCCCGCTTTCCAGCCTTGATATCACAGCACAGCTGCTTTCCACCTAATTTGAGCGATTTTCAAGTTTGCCGTAGATACAAGGAAGATGCGGACTCGCTATAGTCAACTATGCGAGGTTGCATCTGACGCAGTAGCTGCGGTAAAATTGAAAATCCCGGAGGGTTTCAGATTTTTAAAATATAACTTGGTGTTATCCTTTAAAATTAATTGCTTTTAAAAATCTGAAACGCTCAATTTAGGTGAGAGAAATATCCAAAAAACAGTTAAAGTTCAATGGAACCGATTAAAACAGGTATAGAGGGGAGGTATGTAATGCAGTTTAACTCTGATGGTCCGGGCGGCTCGCCCGTGGATCTTGAAAACCAGGACATTATCGCCGCCATGAAGGAAATGCAGGGCTATATTGATATCACGCCCGCAGATTTCATGGAGATCTATCGTGTCGCCTACAATCATGCCGTGGACCGGATCGCCAAATCCATGCACGCCAAAGACGTCATGACCCGGCAGGTGGTCTGCGTTAACCCGGAAACCTCCCTGCTGGAAACCGCAGAGCGCATGGCCGCGGCCAACATCTCGGGCATTCCGGTTGTAAATGAACAAAATGAAGTGCTGGGCGTGATTTCGGAAAAGGATTTTCTCCAAAAAATGGGGGCTGAGCCCTCGGGCTCATTTATGGGCGTTATCAGCCAGTGCCTGAAAAACAAGGGGTGCGTGGCGCTTCCCATCCGGGGCAAAACCGCGGCAGATATCATGTCCGCCCCTGCGGTGACCGTGGCGCGGGAACGCCCCCTGTCGGAGATTTCCCGATTGTTTGCCGAAAAACAAATCAACCGGGTGCCGGTGGTGGACCCGGATGGCAAAATTGCGGGTATTGTCAGCCGTGCCGACATGGTGAGATCATTTTTTGCAAAGATATGTTAAAGGAAAAACGCATGCAATATTTCAAAAAAATGAAAGGCGTTACCTCAAGCCCGCCCAGGGTCAGCTTTTCGGAAATGCTCTGGTCCTGGGGGGGGTCTTTTTTGGGCATTGCGGCAGTCGCCCTGATTCACTACAAAATACTGCCAGAATCGGATCTGGTGATGATCATCGGCTCCTTTGGCGCCTCTGCGGTGCTGATCTACGGGGCCATCAGAAGTCCCCTGGCCCAGCCCAGAAACCTCATGGGCGGACACATGATTTCCGCTGTGATCGGGGTGGCGGCATTCAAACTGCTCGGGGCCAGCATGCCCCTGGCTGCAGCTGTTGCGGTTGCCACGGCAATCTTTGCCATGCACGCCACCAAGACCCTCCATCCTCCCGGCGGGGCCACCGCCCTGATCGCAGTGATCGGAAGCGCCAAAATCCACGCCCTGGGCTTCTGGTACGTGCTGGTTCCGGCCGGGCTTGGCGCTGTTGTGATGCTGGCCGTGGCTCTGCTGATCAACAATCTCGCCCCCCGTCGCCGCTACCCGGAATTCTGGTTTTAAAGAATAAGAATCAAATATCTTTACGTGAGGCCGATTTCCTGCTATCAATAACCGAATAACCTATGGTTTGGGGTGTCTGCAACAGCAATCCGGAAGACAGCCCAAACCACCTTGTTTCTTTAAAGAGCCACTGTTGATGCGGTCGTAAAAAGTCTGATTTCAGATGGCGCTGTAAAAAGTTCAAGATCAAGGCTTGCGCAATTTCGAAGAATGCAGCGTACTTGGCCGTACGTGAAATTCTGAGA